>JACPAV010000029.1 GCA_016180645.1 Nitrospirota bacterium
TCTCTGAAAGCGGCTGCCTTGTCAACCTATACGTTTCTCCTTTTTCTTCTTCCTCCCGGTCGTTTGAATCAGGGTCTCATCTATCTCTTCGCCGTCAAAGCTCGACATGATTCAATTCGAATCCACTGAGGTCCCAATTACGCGTGCGGCCTTCTACGAGGCCAGTAGGGGAGCGGAACTCTCCTTGGAACTAACCCCCTGATCCAACATGTCTCGCGGATGAAAAGCTTGCCGCTTCTTCCACACCCAGTAGACCGCCTCCACCATCCGGTGCGCCACCGCCCCCTTGGCCACGTTGCCTCCCTTAGCCGCCTTCACCCGCTCATACACCAGGCTCCAAGGCTTATGAGAGGTCTTGGCGGGGATCGCGTCCTCCATGAAGATGTGCCGAAGATACGCATTTCCCTGTTTGGTCATCCGACCGTACCGATACTTCTCCGGCCCGCCCGTCCCATGCACACTCGGACAAATCCCGCAGTACGACACCAGCTTGCCGGGACGGGGAAATCGCTCCACGTCGTCGATCTCGTAGCGAATCAAGATCGCACTCCACCATCCGATCCCGGGGATGGTCTGGAGAAGCGTGGCGATCGTGTCCTCCTTCGCCCTCTTCTTTGCCCTCGCCTCAATCTCCACCATCAGCTCATTCAACACGGCGACCACCTTGAGGGCCCTCTCGATCACCCCCCGGTATCCCTCGGAGAAAAGAGAAAGCCTTTCCTCCAACCCTTTTCGGCCCGAGACCCCAAACAAGTCCGATCCCTCGAAGATCATCCCGTGCTTGCCCAACCCGTCAAGAAAATCACTCATCGCCTCCCACCCCCAGCAGGCCTCCATCGCCACCGTCGAACATCCTCCAAGGGCCTGGCTCATCTCAATCAAACCCTCGAACGTGTGCTTGAACGATCGGTTCAGAATCTCCTCTCCTTCTTGACTCATCACGCAAACCTGCGAAAATCTCTTGTGCAGGTCAAGACCTGCAACGTTTCCGTTTTGCATCGCTGCCTCCTTTCAAAGTGGGACCATACAATTACGCATCATGACCAACACAAACCTTTCAAAGAATGGCAAAAGTCGAGCTAAGTCGGAGGGTGCCCCGAACCCTACGGTCAGCCGGCCAAATACTTGATCAGAAGAAAACCGCCGACGAGGAGGACCGTGAAGACGATGGTGAGCAAGTTGAGGTACTTGTCGATGAACGACTTGATCGGAGGCCCGAACTTGTAAATCAACGCCCCGACGAGGAAGAACCGCGCGGGGCGGCCGACAGCGGAGGCCGCAAGGAGCACCCAGAGCGGCACGTAGGCATGATAGACGCCCGCGGCCACGGTGAAGACCTTGTAAGGAATGGGAGTGAACGCCGCAATGAAAATCCACCAGAAGGCCTGTGCTCGGTAGTAGCCGCCGACCTGTTCAAAGGTGGCCTGGAGGTGGTAGAAATCGATGATCCGCCTTCCCACCGTTTCGAAAAGGAAATACCCGATGAAATAGCCTGCGATTCCGCCGAGCACCGAGCCGGCGGAACTGATCGAGGCGTAGATGAACGAGCGCCGCGGTTTGCTGAGCCCGAGAGCGATCTGAAGCACGTCCGGCGGAATGGGGAAGAAACTGGATTCGGCGACGGCGATCAGAAAAAGAGCCCACGATCCCGCGGGATGCTCGGCCCAGGAAAGGACCCACCGGTAGAGTTTGAAGAGAATACCCCGGTCGGTCGGGAGGGAAACGTTTTCGATAGGGGGCTAGGACTTCTTTTGGCGGGCGTATGTGCGGCCCACCCAGAGAGAGAATCCCCCCCAGACCAGAAGGAAGAAAAGAGTTACAATCAGGAGTCGCGTTGTTTGATCCACTTACCTGAGTTTATCGTCTTCCAGATCTTTGGTCAACCAGAAGCCCAGGAGGAGCGCGGCAATTCCGAAACTCACGCCGAGGAAATCTCTCAAGGGTAGGCCTTCACCGAAGACCCAATCCGCCGCAAAGGCTGAGGTGATGCCGAGTCCCGCAATCTTAGAGACCTCCACGACGTATTCGAGCTGCTTCTGGGAAATTGTCACGTCACATTTTCCATCCGTGTTCTCCGATCAGTCTTACGAAACGGCAGCCGCCGAGATCTTCCTGGCCGGTCCCGCCGTCCTCGATGCGTTGCACGAGCGTGAGTCTCTGTTCGTGGTCGTCGCCGAGGGGTAGGATCATTTTCCCGCCTCGATTGATCTGCTCGACGAGGGGCGGAGGGACCACCGGGCTTGAGGCGGACACGATGATGGCATCGAACGGCCCCTCCGTTCGCCACCCATGCGTGCCGTCGCCGGCCCGGATCGCGATGTTCGTGTAGCCGAGTTCCTCCAGCCGTTTTCGGGCGCGAATCGCATGATCGTGAATCCGTTCGATGGAAAACACCTTTTCGCAGAGTTCGGCGAGGATGGCCGTCATGTAGCCCGATCCCGTGCCGATTTCCAGGACTTTCTCCTTGCCCGCGAGTTGGAGCGCTTCCACCATCGCGGCCACGATGAAGGGCTGAGAGATGGTCTGGCCTTCCCCGATCGGGAGCGGCTTGTCGTCGTACGCGTCCATCTGGAGGCCCTCCGGAACGAAACGGTGGCGTTGAACTCGCATGAAGGCGGCGAGTACGCGGGGATCTCGGATGCCCCGGCCGACGAGCTGCTTGTCGATCATCTGTTTACGGAGCCGGGGGTAGTCCGAAACGCGTTTCATTCCAGGTCCCACTTCTTGAGGCGCGGAATCAGTGCGTGGCAGGTCAGATCGAAATGGAGCGGGGTGACGGAAATGAAGCCGCGCCGGACGGCGTGGAAGTCCGTGCCCGGCAAATCCTTGAACTGGAGCTCCACTCCGCCTATCGAATAAAACCGGCTGGAGTTGCCGGAAGGAACGGCGGCGGGGGCCACGGGGCGGACATCCAGCGGATACACACGTCGGCCCAGCTTTGTCCAACGGGCTCGATGAACCTCATCGGACGTGCCGCTCGGGGCATTGACATTGAAGAAGGTTCGCGGAGGGAACTTCTTGTTGGCCAGCCGCCGGGCGAATTTCACCGCGAACGCGGCCGCCGCCTCATAGCGTGGATTCATCCAATCGACGCAAGAGACGGCGAAGCTCTTGGCGCCGCAAAGGGAGGCTTCCATGGCCGCGGCGACGGTCCCCGAGTAGCTGGTGTCCTCTCCCATATTGGCTCCGCGATTGATACCGGAGATGACCAAGTCCGGCTTTGGCTCCAGAATCTGTTTCAATGCGAGGTGGACGCAGTCCGTAGGTGTTCCTTCCACGACGAAGCGGTTCGGGGCAGGTTCATGAACCTCGATCGGTTTCATGATCGTGAGCGTGTGGCTCGTCGTGCTCCATTCTTTGGAGGGGGCGACGACGATGACGTCGAAGAACTCTTCCAAAGCCCGGGTCAGCAGTTGAATTCCCGGTGCTTCCGCGCCGTCGTCATTCGTCACCAAAACGCGAGGCTTCATTTCAGAAAAGTTATAGCCCGAGTGCCCGATGAATTCTACGACGGGAGGGGCGGCTCGGCGGGGTCAGAACAGGAGGACGTCGACTTCGTCGCCGATATCCTTCTTGTCGACGTCTTCCTCCAGCACGATCAGGGAATTCGCGCGCGCGAGGGCGTGGTGGTAGGCGGGTCCGGATTGGCCGGAGGGGATCGTGTAGAAAGCTCGGTTCTCCACCCAGGTGAAGGCGCGGATGAACTTCGCCACGCCACGGGCATCGGCAATCGACTCCTGGAGCAGCGCGCCCACGGGCAGCCGGAACAGGTCTTTGGCTCCCAGCCACTGGAGGAGGGCGGGCCGCACGAAGACTTCGAAATCGGCGAGTGCACCGGCCGAGTCGCCGGGAAGAATGAAAACCGGCTTCTTGCGCAGGAAGCCGAACAGGAGCCCCTCGCCGGGCTTGGTGCGCGTCCCGCGAATGACCAACTCTCCGGACGAGTCCAGAAGCATCTGCAGCTCACCGGATTTGTGAAGCTCGGGCGCGCCGAGCACGATGAGAAGATCGGATTTTTTCAGGCCGCCGGCGATCCGCTTGCGAATCGTCCGGATGGACGAACCGCACGTGCCGAGATAAATCGGCTCAATTCCCAGCTCCAAGAGCGACGTGATGACCAGGGGGCCCGAGGCGTTGTAAATTTTCCCCGGTCGGATTTTTTCGCCGGCATCGGCCCACTCTTCACCGAGGATAAGAACACCGACGGTGGGAAGCGCGTTGACGCGGATCTTCTCGATGCCGACGGCCGCCGCGAGGCCGATCGATCGGGGATTCAGAAAACTGCCTTCCTTCACCATGAGGTCGCCTTTCTTGAGATCCGACCCTTCCACCATCAGATGATCGCCGGGATTGACTCGACGGAAGACCTGGAGCTTGGAGCCGTCCACCTTGCCGTTGTGTCGGGGGGAGGACGCGTTTTCGAGTGGGACCACCGCATTCGCGCCCTTGGGCAGCGGGCAACCCTTCCACACGCGAACCGTTTCCCGCGCGCGGAGCGTTTTCTTCGAAGCGCGACCCCGGCCCGGCTGGTCGATTATTTTCATGACGACGGCGGAATCGGACGCTGCTGTGGAGGTATCCTCCGCGCGGATGGCAAAGCCGTCGACTTGGGCCGAATCGAACAAAGGGAGAGCCGCGGGGGAGACGAGCGCCTCAGGCGTGACCCGGTCCAAGCAGTACGGCAATTCGAGGGCCTCGGTCTTCCGCGCCGGTTTGAGGCGCTTGAGAATGAGCGACTGCGCCGTGCGGTAGTCGACGATGAGATGCTTCTCTGGGGTCATGGCTTTTCCTTTCGGCCGGATTATTTCTTTTCGGGTTCGGGGTCTGGAATCGGCCACATGTCACCCCAGTGGGCGTGCCCTCCATCGATGCACAGGGTGGCTCCTGTGTAGTAGTCGCCTGCGGGCGAGGCCAGATACGCCACCGCCCAGGCAACCTCTTCGGACGTTCCCAACCTTTTTATTGGAACGCGCCGCCACGAATCTTTGATAAGTTCGCTGGAGTACACTTCGAGTCCGCTGCTATCGATGATGCCAGGGGCCACGGAGTTGACGAGGATCTTGAACTGGGCCCATTCAACGGCAAGACTCTTGGTAAGATTTACAACGGCGGCCCGGGCGGCTCCGGTGTGGGCAAGTGCTGGAAATCCCTTCCACATACAAGCGACGATATTGATGACCTTGCCGCCACCGTGGTCTACCATCCACTTTTTCGCCACTGTTTGTGTCATGTACCATGTGCCGTTCAGGTTTGTGTTGATAACGGCGTTCCAACCCTTCGGTGAGTATGCGATTGCCGGCGAAGGGAATTGGCCGCCTGCATTGTTGACAAGTATATCGATCTTTCCGGCTTTTTCAAGTGCAAAATCGACAAGTGCCTCAACTTGGGGCACTTCGCGGATGTCGCATATGAATGAATCTGCTGTTATTCCAATATCTTGTATTGATTTGAGCCCTTTTCTCAGCTTCTCGTCTTTCCGACCGCATATGATGATTCTCGCCCCCAAACTGCCCAGTTCTTTGGCAATGGCCAGTCCGATCCCCGATCCGCCTCCCGAAACCAAGGCGACCTTGTCCTTCAGCAAGTCTTCTCGAAAGATTTTCGACATGGGGTTATAGGGGCACGAAGGATACTCGCATTTTCGGGAAATTCAAGAAAAAAAATATGGACAGGTGGTGTGGGGTCAACAGCATGTCACCCTGAATTTGATTCAGGGTCACCATGCTTGAGGTGCTGAAACGGGTTCAGCACGACATGTGAAAACTTGGCAATCGCTACTGAGGGAGGAAAGTAGCCGCTCCGATGAGCGACGACAGATCGCCGAAGAAGGCCGCCATCGCTTTGTTCAGCGAGTAGTTCGACGCCGGAATGGCGCGACTGAGCGGAACGGGATTTTTTTCCGGGTCGGAACCGACGAACGCCTTGTCGGCGGTCGCGCATAGTTCAGATGTGATCGGGGCGAGATCCACGAAGAGCGATCCGTTCATCGTGGGATCCTGCCAGTACGCGTATGGCGTGGGAATCGGCGTGGAGATGAGCGTGGTGGCCAGCACGGTTCTCGCCGGCGTGATGCAGTCCTCCGCCAGCGGTTCAATCGGCGTTTTCAATCGTGCCGAGACCTCGGCATCCGGTGTGAAGAGTCCTGCCGCCGCACCATAGATCTGCGAACTGAAGTGCCCGCCCGGTTTGCAGGTGTGGCAGTAGACTTCCGCATCATTGGAGTCGACTTCCTGGCGGATGGCTTTCTTGTCCGCGTTGGCGGGAAGTTCGCCCTCGATGAGGAAGATCGGATGCGGGTCGCCCAAAGCCGTTCCCTCGCCGCCGGGAGGATTGTATGCGCCCCAGACGGGCCCCATCTCGCGCAGAGGTTTCGAGGTGGAGCGATTGCCGGTGAAAAGCTTGGAGAGGTCGACCGCCATTGTACTCGGGAACGGCGAGAGACCGAGGGGGACGATCGAGTTGAGTTCGGCCAGGTTGAGGAGGTTGGTGGAGCCCTGGATGCTCTCGCGAACGCGACGGATCACGCGAATGGCGTTTCCGGGAATAGGGTCGCCCAAGATGGTGAGCAGCAGGCCGGCGGTGCTACCGAAATCCCCGCGTGAAAGTTCGGCCGGGTAGTTCGTGATTTTCGTGCCGAGGATTTCGAGCGGCGGCTCTGCGCGGACAATGCCGACCCATATCTCATCCCCAAAATCGAGCTTGCGGTTGCCGTTCTTGTCGACGTAGCCGAGTACGTCGTCCCTCGCGTCCGCGCCCTCGGCTCCGGAGAGAAATTCTTCCAGCCCGGAGGCCAGCAGATCGAGTCCGCCGGTGAGGAGTCCGGGGGCCTCCACGAGGTGGCCCGCGCGGGAGGCGCTGAATCCGAGGAAAGTTTTCGAGGTGGTCATGACGAGCCCGAGGTAACGCACCACGCCGATGAGATCGGTTTGCGGAATGATATCCAGCGTGTCCTGGAGCGCGTACAGATCCGTCGTGATGTCGTGAGCCGAGATGAAAGCAACCATTCCCTGCATCAGGCGCAATGTTCCGCCGAGCAGCTTGGCATAGGCCGGCGTGAAGTCCGTGCCGATCCAGGCGGTGGATTCGAGTCCGGTGGCGATCGGGACCCCTTCCGGGCCGGTGAGGTAGTGGCATCCCCCCTTCGCCGCGGTTTCGAGGGCGGAGGCCGCAGGATCGATGTATTCGGAGAAGAAGGGATCGATCATGTTGTTGATGATCGCGTCGGGATTGCCGCGTTCCGATACCGGAGGGCCGCTCGACCGGCGTGAGACTGCGTGGGAAGAGACCTTTGCGCGGGATGGTAAAGCCGCAGGCGGCATCATCCCCGTGATCGGCTCCGTCAGCCCTCCCAGATCGGTGATCGACGTGAAAATGTCCGACCCGAATCCGTGGAGCACCGCCAGCCCGAAACCGTACTCGGCGATGCAGCGCCCCTCATCCGTGGAGGCCGTGAGCCGGGCCTGATCGAACTCGACGACAGCGGGGCGGTAGTATCCCTTCTTCAGGAATTCCTGCGCCTTGACCAGATGGTCCGTCGCCGGTTCCGACGTGCAGGCACAGGCCAGGAGCAGCCCAACTATAGAGGCTAAGCCTCTATAGTGACTTCCGGTATCCGTCATTTCTTGCCACTCCATTTATCGAGTGTGCGATCCATGGCTTCCACAGCCTTCTTGGTCCACTCCGTGTTGAAAACCACGTCGAAGGCGTGTGTCGCCCCTTCGATCAGCAGCAGCTCGCTGCTCACGCCAGCCGCCGTCAGCGCCTCGTGCATCCGGATCGATTGCCCGTGCGGAAGCAAGTCGGCTTTCCCGTGAATCAGGAGGAACGGCGGGGAATCGGCGGAAACATAGGTGACCGGAGAAACCCGGGCCAGATCCTCGCGCGTAGGATTCGGGCCGAGGAACGCCTCCGCCATGCCTTTCACCGTGGCGACTTGATCCACGAAAAGATTGAAATCGAACACTCCGTAGAAGGGAATAGCGCCGGCGACGGCGAGGTCCTCATTGGGGAAGCTTGAGCATGCAGGATCGAAGCGGGATTCTTTGGCGGTGACGGCGACCATTCCCGTGAGGTGTCCGCCCGCGCTTCCGCCGGTGACGTAAAACTTTTTCTTGTCCAGCCCGAGCTGGGGGGACATTCCCTTGAGCCACCGGATCGCGCATTTGCAGTCCTGTTCGAGTCCCGGCGACTTGTTTATTGGGGCGAGTTCGTAATCGATGTCGAACATGGCGTAGTCGCGGCAAGCGAGGTGTTCCCCGAATGACACGGCGTTGAGCATCCGACGGCTCCCCGCGACCCATCCGCCTCCATGAATGAAGAGAACGATGGGGTGCGGTCCCGCGCCCTCCGGAAGGTAGAGATCGCCTTTCAACCCCTTCTCGGGATGGAAGACGACATTCAGAACGCGGCGAAACGATTTCCCCGGCGGATCGTATTTCCTTTGGGAGAACACATCCACGCAGGGGATTAGGTCACCGGATGTCTCTGAGATTGCAGTTTCCGCGAGAGATGCTTCAGCGGACAGGAAGAGAGTCAGCACTGTCGCGGGGATGACGCGCCAAGCACGCATTCGTTCTATCTATCGTTTTTCACGCCTGACGGCAACCGAAGCTACTCCACCCGCCGCCGGATCGCTTCGAGGACGAAAGATCGGTGCATGATCCCTAGGACCCTCACTTCGTTGCCCACAACCCGGTACACTATTCTGTAGTCTCCAACTCGGAGTCTTCGGTGCCCCATCAGACTTCCCCAATGCTTCTCATTCAACGATGCTCTTGGGACATTCCTTGTAGAAGGCCTCACCGCACCGACCCGAACAGTAGTCCTCAAATTCCGGCAAGACATTTGGCATGCAATCCACGTATTCTGAGTCAGGGCATGTACAAGCGGCAACATCTCTCGATTCGATCTCCTTCTCTCCGGTGCCACTGCCACATCCGGAGGCGATGTGAACAAGGCAAAGGACCCCAATTATTGCGAGTCTGGATTTTGCTGCGGATGAAGATGAGCAGACATTGGGGCGCGGCGCGGGCGTCGACACTTCCGCTGGTCAGTCGACTTCGGTGATTTCGGGGTCGCGGAGGTCGCGGCCGACGAGGACTTTCGTCTTGCCATTGCGGTTCCGGACCGAGATGTCCCATTCCTGCATGGCGCCGGCTCCGATGATCATCTCCCGCTTGATGTCCGGAGAAATGATGGCCCTCGAACTGATCATTCTCTTCCCGATTTCAATCACCAGAACGGTTTCGCCCGAGATGATCACGCCTCCCCGCCGGCCTGCCGTGCCCAATCGCTTGGCCTTCTTGTAAGGGAGAGTCGCCCGGCCGGATGGAACGACGTCGCGCCGGATGATCGTGAAGAAGGAACCTGTATCGAAGAAGGCCTCCACGCGCTTTTTCTTCATGTCCGTGGAGGTAAGTATGACGGGCAGGATCGGCTTGCTCATGGGATGAATTGTATCGCTTGCCCTTGGATTGGTAAAGACGAGCGGTTCAGACCGCGATGCCCCAGAGGCGCTTGGCGGCGAGGCCGATGAGGTAGGTGATGGAAACGGCGCCGGCGATGAGGGCGAGATTCGTCGCCACGCGCTTTCTGAGGTTCATGCCGGAGAGAAAAGCCAGGAGGAGTGATACCACAATGATCAAGCCCGCCGAGCTGATGAGAGAGGCCGTGACCGAGCGCGATCCGAAGAGGACGGGCAGGACGGGGACCAGTGATCCCAGCAGGTAGCTGAGGCCGACCAGGACGGCGGTTCCGAGCGGACGCGCGCCGGTTCCCATCGGGTGCGCCGAACCGGAGAGAAACTTCGCTTTGCCCGCTTCGATGTCCTTCATTTCCTTCTCGGAGCTGGTGGCGACAAAAGCGCCCGCGGCCATGGAGAGCGCCCCCGCCACCGCCACGCTGGAACTCGCCATCAGCACGAGACTCGCGTGTTGGAACGCCGCGAAGAAACCGCTGACCGCGCCGGTGATTTCCACCAAGCCGTCGTTGAATCCGAGAAAGATACTCCGGACCTTTTCCGGGTCGATCTTGCGCTCGGTGAATTGAGAGACGATGGCGTCCTCGTGCTCGAATTCATCGCGAAGAACTTCTTTCACGGTTTCTCCCAGCGGTTCATCTTTGTAGCGTTCCCAGAGGGAGAGATATTTCCGGATGCCGTAGATTTCGATGGCTTCCAGGACGAGGTGAACCGCCGTCGGTCCGAAGAGGCGGCAGGTCCAGACGATCAAGCGCAGTTTCAGTCGCCGCATCGGATTGAGCGATTTCAGATCGAGCTTGAAAAACTTCTGCCAGAGGGCGAGATGACCCTGCTCGATCGGGATCAGGTCGCCGAGGATCTTCTTGAGATGGCCCTCGTTCGTCTTGTGGAGTTCGGTGTAAAGGGTGAGATCGAAGAGCTCGTCGAGAACGAGATCGCGGCCGATGGCGGTTTCAGCGGTGTTCACGGAATACCGAAGGGCTCAATCCTGCCCGGCGAAACGCAGGATGGCATCCGAGAGGACGCGCACGCCGAACGTGAGTGCTTCGATGGGAATTCGTTCGTCGTGCCCGTGGAAGAGTTGATTGAACGAAAAATCCTTCGGGAGCTTCATCGGGGAAAATCCGTAGGTCGTTATGCCGAGACGGGAGAAGTGCCGCGCGTCCGTCATGCCGGGAATCATGTAGGGCACGGGGATCCCCTCGGGATGATGTTTCCGCACCGAATCGGCAAGCGTGGCGAAGAGCGGTGTGTTCGAGGGCATCGTGATCCCTTCGCCAGTGATGATCGGCTCGATGTCGAGGTCTTCCTTCGCGATGGCCCGGAACTCTTCAATGAATTGGCCGATGGTGTGGCCCGGGAGCACGCGCCCATCCACCTCGGCTTCGGCTTCATCGGGGATGACGTTTGTTTTCATTCCGGCTTTCAGCACCGTCACGGATGCGCTGTGGGCGTAACCGGCCTGCATGGCTTTGCGCTGGGCCTTCGGGACGAGATTCCTTGCGAGAAAGGGTCCGAACGTCGGATCGGCGAAGAGGCTGAAGGCGATCGAGAGCGGGAATCCATGCGCTGAGGCCACGGTCTTGAGGAATTGCTGAAAGACGGGAACTTGGTGTGACGGGAACGGCGTGGAGTTGAGCCGTTCAATAACGCGGGCGAGTTTCACCACGGCCTGATTGTCATGCGGCATCGAACCGTGGCCGGGATCGCCCTTTGTGCGGATCTTCATCCAACAGATGCCACGCTCAGCCACCTGGATCGGGTAGAAGATGCGCTGGCCGAGGTAAAGAGTGAATCCGCCCACTTCGCTGAGAGAGTATTCGGCTTCGATTTGTTTCGGGTGTTTGTCGACGAGAAATCCGGCGCCGAAGAGTCCACCGACTTCTTCATCAGCGCTGGCGGCGAAAATGATGTCGCGGGAGAGCTGGACTTTGTGGCGCCGCAGAATTTGCATGAGCGAGATGCACATCGCGGCCATGCCTTTCATGTCGAGGGCGCCGCGACCCCACACGCAGCCCTCGTGGATTTCGCCGGAGAAGGGAGGATGCTTCCAGTGGCGCGCCGAAGCGGGAACCACGTCCAGATGGGCGTTGAGAAGAATGGGCTTTTCCTTGCCGCCGGTGGAATATCGCGCGATCACGTTGCCGCGCCGCGGCGCGGATTCAACGTAGAACGGATCGTAGCCCTCTTTGCGGAGAGTCTCCTCTATCCAATGCGCCGGTTCATCCTCATTCCCCGGCGGATTGACGCTCTCGAACCGGATCAGCCTTTGAAGATGTTGGACGGTTTCCTGCTCGATCGCTTTCCAGTCAAGCTTTTCCACGAGGTCGGTTGAGGGCGTGCCCATCCCCTTCTTCTAGGTACCGACTTGCCCCTTGTCAAGACGGCGGCCTGAAAGGACGTACTTCAGGCCGTGGTCAAGAACCTGGAGGGCAGTTTCACCGGCGAGACCGGCGCCCTTACCACGGTGCGCGACACCGACGTGGCCGCAGCGGTGGCGGAGTTCACCAAAGAACAAATCCTCGGCAATGTGACCATGGCCGACTTCACCCAGTTCGACCGCCTCCGGCAGTTGGCGGTCCAGACCCTTGCCGGCGGCGCTTAGTCGTTGTCTCCGTTTGGCAATACTCATGCCCGGGAGTTAGACCCGTGGTATCCTTGCACGCCATGATGAGAAAGATCGGAACAATCCTACGGCGATTGTCGGTCACGGCGGTGTGCTTGATCGGATGCGCCGGCGGCGAAAATCCCGGGGATCCGGCGCCGCTCAAGGTGATGACGTTCAACGTGCTGTGTTCGTTCTGCAATGCGGATTACGATCCATGGGCCGACCGGCTTCAATACTTCGCGGATATTTTTCAGCGACACGATCCGGATCTCATCGGGCTCCAGGAACTCGTGCTCGCTAAGGAAGTGGAAGAGATTCTTGCCGTCGCTCCCGGCTACGAGGCGATCTACTTCCACAATGAGCAGGCGCTAAAGGACTACCCGGACGCCGCGATCCTCTATCGCACCGCGCGCTTCGAAGTGAGCGAAACGGGCAGCTTCTGGCTCAGTCCAACCCCCGATGAGCCGTGGTCCCTCGGTTTCGCCAAGGGCGGCCAACTTTTCCGCCTGGTCATCTGGGCGCGACTGAAACAGATATCGGACGGCCGCGAGCTGTATTTCGTCACCACGCATTTCGACAACAACTCGCCGAGCCAGGACCTGAGCGCGCCGCTCCTTCTTGAACGGATCGCGCCGCTGGCGGCGAAACATCCAACCGTTGTGACGGGGGATTTCAACTCGCAGACCTTCGATCCGGCCTACAAGACGCTGGTTGAGGGAGTGAGCGGAACCGGTTTCCGTTTCATCAACGCCTTCGACATTGCCGCGCAGTGGTCCATTGACACCAATCTCTCCCCCGTTCCGGCCTACGACGTGCCCGGACGGATCGACCATATTTTTCTTGCCGGGGCGAATTGGAGATGCAAGGATTGGACCGTGGATCTGAACGCGTACGGGCCGAACCAGCGATTTCCTTCCGACCATTTCCCCATCGCCGCAACGCTGGAGTGGTGAGGGTGGCAAGGATTTTTGCATGTGTGGGAGCGGCATTTGGATTTCTGAGCGTGGCGGCGGGAGCGTTCGGGGCGCACACGCTGAAGGGAAGGCTTGCGCCCGAGATGCTGGAGATTTTCGAGAAGGCCGCCCGCTATCAGATGTATCACTCACTCGCCTTGCTCGCCGTCGCCTGGGCCGCGACTCAGTTCCCGCATCGACTCGTGGCCCTTTCAGGCTGGATGTTTATCGCCGGTACGATTCTCTTCTCCGGGAGCCTCTACGTGCTCGTTGCCACAGGCGCGAAGACTTGGGGAGCGGTCACTCCCATCGGCGGAGTGCTCCTGCTGGCGGGCTGGGCGACCCTGGCGCTTGGGGTGGGTTTGAACCGTAGTTGACATCAAAACGGTAAGCGTGGAGAATAATCAAATATGCAATCCGTCGTGAGTTTCGAGCCCGCCGTGCCGCTCCTCTGACAGCGGCCATGAATTTCTCTGTGTTGGAATCCTTTCGTGTTTGATCTGAGACCCTGACCTCCGGGATGCTGCGGTCCGGGATTTTTTCTTGGGGCGATTAGCTCAGTTGGCTAGAGCACTTGCTCGACACGCAAGGGGTCAGAGGTTCAAGTCCTCTATCGCCCACGCTGAGCGTGGGCAATGGTCCGCTCAGCGGACCGCCCACCCATTTGAGATCTCAAATCTCAAATTTCAAATCTCAGATTGATGGCCGGCCCATCGAAGAAGCCGGTTTGGGAGGGCGATGTGCAGGGCGGGTCGCAAGTCGATACCCTCCGCCACAGCACGGCCCACGCCATGGCCCAAGCCGTCCTTTCGATCTTTCCAGAGGCGAAGCTGGGAATCGGACCGACCATCGAGAACGGCTTCTACTATGATCTCGATCTCCCGCGCGCATTGACGGATGACGACCTCGCGAACATCGAATCGCGCATGAAAGAAATCATCTCGCGCGACCACCCCATCGTCCGCAAGGAATGGTCGAGGAAGGATGCCGTCGCCTTCTTCCAATCCCGGGGCCAGGACTATAAAGTCGAGATCATCCAGGATCTGCCGGACGATACCGTCTCCGTCTACGAGCAGGGCGAATTTACCGATCTTTGCCGGGGACCGCACATGGCCCGGACGGGCGAGATCAAGGCGTTCAAACTCCTGAGCGTGGCAGGGGCTTATTGGCGGGGCGACGAAAAGCGCAAGATGCTCCAACGCATTTATGGCACGGCTTTTCTCACTCAGAAGGAGCTCGACCACCACCTGCACGTGCTCGAAGAGGCCAAGAAGCGCGACCACCGGAAGCTCGGCAAGGAACTGAACCTGTACAGCATCCACGAGGAAGTTGGCGCGGGATTGATCCACTGGCATCCGGCGGGAGCGATGGTGCGGATGATCATCGAAGATTTCTGGCAGAAGTTTCACCTGCGCCGTGGCTACCAATTTGCCTATACGGCCCACATTGCGAGCGAGGAAATCTACCGCCTCAGCGGCCACCTCGAAGCCTTCGCGGAAAATATGTACGCGCCGATCGAGATCGAGGGAAAACCGTATCGCGTCAAACCGATGAACTGCCCCGGCCATATCATGATTTACCGGACGTCCAAACGCTCCTACCGCGAACTGCCGCTCCGCCTGGCCGAATTGGGAACGGTCTATCGGTTTGAGAAATCGGGCGTCCTCCACGGCCTCATGCGCGTGCGCGGCTTTACCATCGACGATTCGCACATCTTTGTCGCGCCCGAGCAACTTCAGGATGAAGTCATTGCCGTTTACAACCTCATCATGGAGTTCCTGCGGACGTTCGGATTCGAGCAGTTCGTCGTTACGCTCTCCACCAAGCCCGAGAAGGCCGTGGGCAAGCCGGAGTTGTGGGAACAGGCGGAAAGCGCGCTGAAAGCCGTGCTCGAAAAAACCGGCGCGAAATGGGTGCTCGATGAAGGCGGCGGCGCTTTTTACGGGCCGAAAATTAGTGTGGAGGTGAAGGACGCCTTGGGCCGCTCATGGCAATGCTCCACGGTCCAGGTCGATTTCAACCTGCCGGAGCGGTTCGGCTTGGAATATGACGGAGCCGATGGCGCCCTGCACCGGCCGATCATGGTTCACCGCGCTCTCATGGGATCGGTGGAACGATTTTTCGGCGTGCTCGTGGAGCACTACGCCGGGGCGTTTCCGGTGTGGCTCGCGCCCGTGCAAGTCAGTGTCATCACCGTTCACCCCGACAATGAAAAATACGCGTCCGGCATTCTCCAGTCCCTGCGCGAGGCCGATGTAAGGGCCGAGAGCGCGTTCTCGGGCGACACGCTGGGCTACAAGATCCGACATGCCCAGCTCTTGAAAATTCCATACATGGCCGTTATCGGCAAAAAAGAAGAGGAGCGGCAGGTCGTGCGACTCCGCGAACGCGGCGGAAAGGATCTTGGGGAGATCGCCGCCGTCGAGCTCGTGGAGCGCATCCGTTCCGCCGTTCCCAAACACTAAAAAAGGAGGTCCACCATCCAATCCAAAGAACCGCGTGCCAATCGGCACATCCGTGCCAGCCTCGTCCGGGTGATCGATGAAACCGGCAAGCAACTCGGAATTCTCGCGCTGTCCGACGCGCTCCGAGAGGCGGACAACAGGGGTTACGATTTAGTGGAGGTCGCGCCGGGGGTCCATCCGCCCGTCTGCCGCATCATGGATTACGGTCGATATCGGTATCAACTCAAGCAGAAAGAGAAGGAGCAGCTGCGCCATCAGCGGCATCTCACGCTGAAAGAAATGAAATTCGGTCTGAAGATCGGAGCGCACGATCTGGATATCAAGGTCGGCCACGTCAGGCGGTTCCTCATGGCTGGCCATAAGACCAAGATTACGGTATATTTCCGCGGCCGGGAGATCATTCGCCCCGAGTTCGGGTTTGACATGGTGAACCGGGTCATCCAGAAGGTGCATGACATCAGCATTGTGGACAGCCCGCCCAAACAGGAGGGGAAGCAGATCAATCTGGTGCTGGCGCCGCATATTCGTGAAGTGCGGAAAGAAGTGGCGAAGCCGGCCGGACAGACCCCTTCGCCCGAACCGGCCGCCTGATCTTCCGCGGGCAAAGAAACAGGAGGACTTCATGCCGAAAATGAAAACGCACCGGGGCGCGAAAAAGCGCCTGCGGGCGACGGGAAGCGGTCGACTGAAACGCGACCACGCGTACACGAGCCACATCTTCAGCGGGAAGACCCGCAAATCGAAACGGCACCATCGCAAATCCGCCTTGGTTTCGGAGCGCGATTTCTCCCGCGTCCGCAAGCTCTTGCCCTACGCCTGACTTTCTGATAGGCAAGACCCGTCAAACGCTGAGTTCTAAAGGAGATTTTCCATGCCGAGAGCGAGAGGTGGATACAAAACGCGGAGACGCCGCAAGAAGATCCTGGCGCGCGCCAAGGGTTTCTGGGGACGGCGGAACCGTATCTACAAGGCGGCCAAGGAGACGGTCCACCGGGCGTGGCGGTATGAATACCGGTCTCGCCGTCTCAAGAAGCGTGACTTTCGCGCGCTCTGGATTCAGCGGATCAACGCCGGCGCCCGTGAACAGCACCTTACGTACAGCCAGCTCGTGAGCGGACTGAGAAAGAAAGGCATCGCCGTCAATCGGAAGATGCTGTCGGAGCTTGCGGTGAACGATCCGGTCGGCTTCACGAAGCTGGCCGAGTCGGCCCGGCAAGCCCTCCAACTGCCGAATCCCGCCCCCGCCGGACAGGCCTGACCGGTCTGCCCCCCTCTCCCTCGATGCGGGAGCGCATCCAGAAGCTTCGGGACGAGGCCGCGGGTGCCATCTCCGCCGCTCGAACGAAAGAGGAACTGGAACTCGTCCGCGTAAAATTCTTCGGCCGCAAGGGCGGCGAACTCACCCTTCTCACCAAAGCGCTTGCCGAATGTCCCGTCGAAGACCGTCCCGCCATGGGCCGTCTTCTCAATGAGACCAAGCAGGAGCTGGAGGGCCAACTCGAAGGCAAATCCCGCGATCTTGAAAAGGGCGGCGGACAGACCGAAAAGCGGCTGGACACGACGTTTCCCGGCCGTCGCCCGGCGCTGGGCCGCCTGCATCCGCTCACCCAGACTCTGGAAGCCGTTTGCGATGTGTTCGTACGGATGGGATTTCAAATCCGGACCGGCCCCGAGATCGAAACGGACTACAACAACTTCGAAGCGCTCAACATCCCGAAAAACCATCCCGCGAGAGACATGCAGGATACGTTCTACCTGAGCGAAGATCTGCTTCTCCGAACGCACACATCCCCCGTTCAGATTCGAACGATGCTGGCGGAACGACCGCCCATCCAGATCATCGCGCCCGGCAAGGTGTACAGGAAGGATTCCGACATCACCCATTCCCCTATCTTCCATCAGGTTGAGGGCCTCATGGTGGACCGCGGCATCCACATGGGCCATCTCAAAGGGGTGTTGCAGCTTTTTGTCGAGGAGATTTTTGGAAAAGGACTTCCGATTCGCTTCCGCCCCAGCTACTTCCCGTTCGTGGAGCCGGGGGCGGAGGTGGACATGCAGTGTGTCATGTGCCGCGGCCAGGGCTGCAAGGTGTGCGGAGGCTCAGGATGGCTGGAGATTCTGGGCGCCGGGATGGTTCACCCCAAAGTCCTCCTCAACGTGGGCTACGATCCGTCCAAACTCTCCGGCTTCGCCTTCGGCATGGGCATCGAGCGGATCGCGATGCTCCGCCATGGCATCAGCAATATCCGGTTGTTCTACGAGAACGACCTGCGGTTTTTGGAGCAATTTTGAAAGTCCTCTGGAGCTGGCTCAAAGAAGTGTCCGGGCTTGAGATCGAGCCGGAGGAGGCGGCTCGCCGCCTGACCCTGGCGGGGCTTGAAGTCGACAGCGTCCTCCCCATCGACGAGGAGAAACAAAGCGATGCGCTCCTGGACGTCAATGTAACCCCGAACAGGCCCGACTGTCTTTCGGTGGCGGGTCTGGGCCGGGAGCTGAGGGTTCTGTTCGGACGGGGCAGGCCGGCCACGACACCGGTGAAACTGAAAGAAGGCTCCGTCCGGACCGCCGGCCGGGCCTCCGTCAAGATTGCCTGCCCGCGGGAATGTCCGAGGTACACCGGCCGGGTGATCCTGAATGTCAGCATCGGTCCATCCTCCCCGCTCATCGCCTACCGCCTGCAGAAGATGGGGCTTCGTCCCATCAATAATGTTGTGGACGTGACGAACTACATCCTTCTGGAGATGGGCCAGCCTCTTCACGCCTTCGATCTGGCGCTGATCGAAGGAGGAAAGATCATCGTGCGGAGGCAGGGCGGTCCCGGCAACTTTATTACGCTCGACGGCCAACAGCGTGAGTTGGCGGATGGGGACGTGTTGATCTGTGATGCGGAACGGCCCGTGGCGCTGGGCGGCATCATGGGCGGGATGAATACGGAGATCCGAGCCACCACCCGGGATGTTTTCCTGGAGAGCGCGTACTTCGATCCGGCCACCATTCGTCGAACGGCGAAGCGGCTGAAGATCCTCACGGAATCCTCCTTCCGATTCGAGCGCGGAGTCGATGTGGAAGGGGTTCCGGTCGCTCTCGATCGGGCGGCGGCGCTCCTCCAGGAAAATGCCGGCGGAGAGATTTGTCCGGGAGCGCTGGATGTGTACCCCAAGCCGATCAAGCGCAAACGGCTTCGTTTCGACGTCGCCGCCGTGGAGCGGCACACCGGCGTCAAGCTACAGGCGAAACCCTGTGAGAAAATGTTCGGTCAGCTCGGCATGAAGGTCCGCCGGCGATCCCCAAACACGCTGGACGTCACCCCTCCTCCCTGGCGGGTGGACCTGGACAAGGAAATCGACCTTGTGGAGGAGGCGATCCGAATCTGTGGATACGAGCACATTCCCTCGGAGCTCCCCCCCACGCGGGTAAGATCCGCAGGTCCCGGCGTCGATCGGGCCTTGGAGCGTGAGATCCGTCAGAGGCTCGCGGCCTCCGGGTTTCAGGAAATCATCACGCCCTCCTTTTCTTCGCGGCACACTCTGGAAGTGCTCGCCGGGCGCACGGCGCCCCCGGACATGGAGCCCATCGAAATTCTCAATCCGCTCAGCGAAGAGCAGGGATACGTCCGTCCCTCGCTCCTGCCCTCGCTCATCGGGGTGATGGCCTACAACCTTCGCCACGGCCGGAAATCGGTGAAGCTGTTTGAAATCGGCTCCGTCTACTTATATAAGAAATCGAATCGAATGGTTGAAGAATCGCCCATAGCGTGCGCAGGACTCGCCCATGTGGGCGGGGCCCCGCGCGAATCGTTTCTCGAACTCAAGGGCGGAATCGAAACGCTCCTCGACGGGCTGGGTGTCCCTTCGGTTGCCTTCCGCGACAAACCGTCCGAACTCTATGCGCCGGAGGAGAGCATCGGGGTGTTTTCGAGCGACACGCTATTGGGATCGATGGGACTCATCCGGAAGAACGTGCTAGGCGCGCTGGACCTCGATGCGGAGGCTTGGGTGGCGGAGTTGGACGTGAGGGCGCTCCTCGGCGCCTGGCATCCTGTTCGCCACATCGCTTCGTTCTCAAGGTTCCCGTCCGTCGTCCGTGACCTTGCCTTGGTGGTGGATGAGCATGTGACGTGCGACGGTCTGCTGGCGGAGATCCGGGGGCAGTCGGTTCCTTTCTTGGAGAGCATCGAGCCCTACGATGAATACCGGGGATCCCAGGTGGCGCCGGGCAAGAAGAGCCTGGCGCTCCGGCTTACGTTTTCCCGTCAGGATCGGACGTTCACCGACGAGGAAATCCATCAGGCCCTGGGCCTTTTGGCGGAGGCCCTGAAATCGAAGGGCGCGGGTTTACGTGAAACCAATTCCGGGCTATACACGGGAAGCCGTGAATAGTGTTCCGGGGCGAAGCCGCCCGGGAACTTGAGGCTGCTAAAGGAGGTGAATTCGTGGGAAATACGTTGACCAAGGCGGACCTGATCGAGGGCATCCACCAGACCGTCGGGATTCCGCGGAGCGAGTCCGGGCGGATTGTGGAAAGGACGCTGGATGTGATCAAGAAATCGCTGGAAACCGGCGAGAAGGTGAAGATTTCCGGTTTTGGAAGTTTCGAGGTCCGGCACAAGAAGGCCCGGAAGGGACGCAACCCCAAGACCGCGGAAACCATCATCCTGCCGCCGCATCGCGTGGTGGTATTCAAGGCCAGCCACGTCCTCCGCAAATCGCTGAATCGTGCCTCCTAAGCGGCTACCGGACAAGGTTTACTACAGGATCGGTGAAATCAGCCGGTACACAGGACTGGAGCCTTACGTGTTGAGATACTGGGAAACGGAGTTCGAGCAATTGGCGCCGCAGAAGAGCGGAAGCCGGCAAAGGCTCTATCGGCGCCCGGACGTGGATTTGATCCTCCACATCAAGGAACTTCTCTACGAACAGGGCTACACGATCGAGGGAGCCAAGAAATCGCTGCACCGTCGCGCGAAGCCGGTGGGCACCGACCATCTTCCGGAGTCCGTTCGCGAAGGCCTTCGCACGATCCGGAGAGAACTGACCTCCATCATTGAAATCTTGAAAGAATCATAGAAGGATGGAACAATCCCGCCGAAAACGGCGGGAGGGTTCGGAGGAGTCACACATCATGGGAAAGACAAAGATCGGTATCAACGGGTTTGGCCGGATCGGCCGGTGCGTGGTGCGGGTCCTCACCGCCCAGAAGCGCGAACTGGAGGTCGTGGCGATCAACGATCTGTACGATACCGCGACCCTCGCCCACCTGCTCAAATACGATTCGATTCACGGACGGTTTCCGGGAGACATTCGCGCGGAGGGAAAGGCCCTCGTATTCAACGACCAGAAAGCCGTGATTACGGCGGAAAGAGACCCCGCGAAAATTCCATGGAAGGATCTGGGCGCGGACATTGTGCTGGAGAGCACCGGCCTGTTCACCGAGCGCGAAAAGGCAGAGGCGCACCTGAAAGCCGGCGCGAAAAAGGTCATCATCTCGGCCCCGGCGAAAAATCCGGACGCAACGTTTGTCATGGGCGTGAACCACAAAACGTTCGATCCCAAGAAACATCACGTCGTATCCAACGCCTCCTGCACCACGAACTGTCTCGCGCCCGTGGCTTGGACGCTCCTCAAAAATTTCGGAATCGTTCGGGGCCTTATGACCACCGTCCATTCCTACACCAACGACCAGCGTCTGCTGGATCTTCCGCACAAGGATCTTCGGCGGGCACGCGCGGCCGCCGCCTCGATGATTCCCACGAGCACAGGGGCCGCCAAGGCCATCCACCTCGTGATTCCGGAGTTGTCGGGGAAGCTGGACGGTCTGTCCATCCGGGTCCCGACCCAGAACGTTTCGGTGGTGGACCTCGTCGTCGAGACGGAGAAAGACACCTCCGTGGAGCAGGTGAACGCGGCGATGAAGGCCGCTTCCGAGAAGGATCTGAAGGGCATCATGGGCTTCGAGACCGAACCGCTTGTTTCCGTCGATTTCAACGGGGATGCGCGATCGGCCGTGGTGGATGCCGGATCCACCGCCGTGATCGGCAAGCGGATGGTGAAAGTGCTCGCGTGGTACGACAACGAGTGGGGATTCTCTAACCGGATGACGGATCTGACCGAATATGTCGCTCATCAAATATCTTGACGAAATCGACCTGAAGGCGAACCGCGTCCTCCTGCGCGCGGACCTCAACGTTCCCGTCGATTCGAGCGGACGGGTCACAGACGATACGCGCATCACCGCCGCGCTGGACAGCATCCGCTACATCCTGAATCGGCGTTGCAAGCTGACGATTTGTTCGCATCGTGGGAGGCCGAAGGATGGGCCGGACCCGAAACTGAGCCTGATGCCGGCGGCCGAAATGCTGTCCCGCCTCTTGGGCACGGAGGTCATCCTCTCGGATGAACCCGGGGGGGCGGCGGCGCTCCAGCAAGCCATGGCGCTCAAGCCCGACCAAGTCCTGCTCTTGGAGAATTTGAGATTCCATCCGGGCGAAAAGAAAAACGATCCGAAGTTTGTCGATTCGCTCGCCAAGTTCGGCGAGATATTTGTGAACGATGCCTTCGGAGTCGTCCACCGACCCCATGCCTCCGTGGTAGGCATCCCCAAAGTGGTGAAGAAATCGGTGGGAGGCTTTCTTCTCAAGCGCGAACTTTTCAAGCTCAGCCGTCTTCTCCAGGAGCCGGACCGCCCGTATCTCGCCGTTCTGGGCGGCGCGAAGGTGTCCGACAAGATCGGGCTAATCTACAACCTGGCGGACAAAGTGGACACGATCATCGTTGGCGGCGCCATGGCCTACACGTTCCTCAAGGCCCAGGGCATTTCCGTGGGGAAGTCGCTGGTGGAGGCCGACAAGCTGGCCGTGGCCGAGGAGATCATCCACCACTGCCGCCAACTGGGCGTCAATGTCCTTTTCCCGGTGGATCATCTGGTCACGGCGAAGATCGAGGACGAGGAGAAGGCCGAAGTGACGCGCGGCGCGGATATTCCGAACGGAATGACGGGTGTGGATATCGGACCCAAGTCGATCGACCTCTTCTGCCGGCATATCGCACGGGCGCGGACGATTTTTTGGAACGGTCCCATGGGCATTTTTGAAACGCAGGCGTACTCCAAGGGGACGATCACCCTGGCGCGCCGGATCGCAGAGTGCATGGCCTACACGGTGGGCGGCGGTGGCGACACCCTGGCGGGCGTCCGTCAGGCGGGCGTCATGGCGTGGTTCACGCACTTGTCCACGGGAGGCGGCGCGGCGATGGAGTTTCTCGAAGGGGCCGCCCTTCCGGGGCTGGTGGCGCTTGCCGATGCGGCGAAAAGGGATTCGGAAACCGACGGACCGGCGGCCACCGCCCGGGCGAACTGAAATTAAGAAGCGAACTCCCCTCATCTCGGGAAACTGGAAAATGGTTCCGACCCTTCAGGAAGGTCTCGCATTGGCCGAGCATCTCAAGAAAGAACTTCCCGCCCAGGGAAAAACCCGCGTGACCGTACATCCCCCCTTCCCGGGGCTGAAACCGGTGGGACAGATCCTTGCCGGCAGCCGCATCGGGCTTGGGGCGCAGGATATGCACTGGGAGGAGAAGGGCGCCTACACCGGTGAAGTATCGGCGCCGATGTTGATGGAGGTGGGATGCCAGTATGTCATCATCGGCCACTCGGAACGTCGCCAGTTTTTCGGGGAAACCAATGAGACGGCCTCGAAAAAGGTTGCCTCCGCGGTGAAGCATGGGCTTTGTCCCATCCTGTGCGTCGGGGAGACCTTGGAGGAACGCAAGAAAGGGAATACTCTGGCCAAAGTGGAGTCCCAGGTACGAGAAGGATTGGCCGGCATTGCCCAAGCGGGGCCGGTCGTGCGCTTCGTCATGGCCTATGAGCCTGTCTGGGCCATCGGAACGGGCGTGACTCCGAAACCGGAGGAAGCGCAGGAAGTCCACGGCTTGATTCGACGCACGCTCCAGAGCCTGATGGGAGCGGCCGCCGAGACCGTTCCCATTCAATACGGCGGGAGCGTGACGCCGGAGAATGCGGGGCCATTTCTCGGACAGGCGGACATCGATGGAGCACTGGTAGGGGGCGCCAGTTTGAAAGCGGAGAGTTTTCTGAAAATTATTATGACAGCGGAGGCACTGACATGACGGCCATCTTGATTACGATCCACATTCTCAGCGCGCTGGTGCTGGTTCTGAGCATTCTCCTTCAGCCCGGCCGAAGCTCCGGGTTCAGCGTGACCTTCAGTGAGACGGCCACGGCGATCTTCGGCGGAAAGGGAGCCACCAGCTTTCTGGAGAAGGTTACCGCCGGCGCGGCGGCCGTGTTCATTCTCACTTCCGTGACGCTGGCGATCCGAATGGGTCGGGGCGGGGGCGGCAGCGTGATGCAAGACGTGAAGACTCCGCCTCCCGTTACGGCCCCCGAGGCCTTGCCAGTACCCACTTCACCTTCGGCGGTGAATCCGCCCGCAGCAGCACCGCCGTCGGCTACCCCCGAGGCATCGCCGCCCGCCGTGGAAGGATCCCAGGCGCCGGCAGCTCCAGCGCCACCCGCCCAAGCCCCCGTCGCCCCACCGCCATCGGCACCGCGGTAGGAGGCGGTCCCCGCGTCGTTGACACGATTGTCTTCGACCTGGACGGGACTCTCATCGATTCGCGGGAGGACATTGCCATCGCCGTGAACCACACGCTCGAGCATTTCGGCTACCGTAAGCTCGACCACGAAACAATCTACACCTTCATCGGGCGCGGTGCTGGCCCACTGCTCCAGGACAGTCTGAAAGCCATCGGCATCGACTTGGAGAACGTGAATCCGGCCATGTTTGAGACCGGCCGCTCGATCTTTATCCAGTTCTATTCGGATCACCTCCTGGATCACACCCGCCTCTACGAAGGGGTCTTGGACGTGCTGACGCATTTTCAGAAGAAGAAGCTGGCCGTCCTGTCCAACAAGCCGGAAGTCCTTTCAAAGAAGATTCTTGAGGGGCTGAACATCGCCGGCTATTTCCAGCAAATCTTTGGAGGCGAAAGTCTGCCGTACAAGAAACCGGACCCCAAAGCTCTGCTGGAGGCCATGGAACGAATCGGTGCGGTTCCGGCCTCCACCGCCTTTGTCGGGGACAGCACGATCGACTTGGAAACGGGCGCCGGCGCCGGCGTCTTCACCTGCGGAGTAACCTACGGTCTCGGCCACCCCGAAGACATCCGCGCACGCTGCCCGGACGTCCTCCTTGAAAAAATAACCGATCTGCCACAGTATCTCGCCTGATGCGTTCGGACATCTGCGTAGGGGAGGGTCTTCAGACCCTCCCGCAAAGAGGGAGCATCCAAGGATGCTCCGCTACGAGGAGGCACACCTACACCTATGGACACGGAGCGTAAAGTCCTAATTCTTGGGTCCGGGTGCGCCGGGCTGACGGCGGCGATCTACACGGCCCGGGCAAATCTCAAGCCGCTGGTGATCGAAGGGCTTCAGCCGGGCGGCCAACTGGCGACCACGACCGAAGTGGAGAACTTCCCCGGCTTCGAGCACGGCGTCCAGGGTCCCGACTTGATGACCACAATGCGGGCGCAGGCCAAACGCTTCGGAACCGAGATCGTGATGGACGAGATCACCGCAGTGGATCTCAAGGCCCGACCGTTTCGAGTGATCGGCGGCGAGGGCGAAACACGGTGCGAGAGTCTTATCATTGCCACCGGCGCCTCGGCCAAGATGATCGGACTGGACAAAGAAAAGAAGCTGATCGGTCGGGGCGTGTCCACCTGTGCCACCTGCGATGGCGCGTTCTTCAAGAACAAGCCCATCGTGGTGGTTGGGGGGGGGGATTCGGCGATGGAAGAGGCGATCTTCCTGACGCGGTTCGGCAGCTCGGTCGTTGTGGTCCATCGCCGGGACAAACTCCGCGCATCGAAAATCATGCAGGATCGGGCATCGAAAAATCCCAAGATCACATTCGCCTGGAACAGCGTGGTGGAGGACATTAAGGACCAAGGCGGCAAGGTTGGCGGGGTGGTGCTTCGAAATATCGTCACGAAAGAACTGACGGAGACACCTTGCGAGGGCCTCTTCGTCGCCATCGGTCACAAGCCGAACTCCGAGCTGTTCAAAGGTGTCCTCGACATGGATGAAGTCGGCTACCTCAAGACGGTGAATGGCACGAGCGCGACGAAAATTCCCGGTGTCTTCGCGGCGGGCGACGTGGTCGACCGCCGCTACCGTCAAGCCGTGACCGCCGCCGGCATGGGCTGCATGTCCGCCATCGACGCCGAACGTTATCTGGAGTCGCTTGAATAGGCTCTTGCCCCGAGTTGTTTACCTGGGGCCTGACGGAAGTTTTTCATCGATTGCCGCGCGGCGTCTGTTTCGTGACGGGGCCGCGTATCGTCCGGTCTCCCGCATCCGGATCGCCTTTCGGAAATACTATGACGGCGATGCGGACTTCGTGGTGGCTCCCATCGAAAGCTCCCAAGGCGGTACGATTCATGAAACCATTTCCGAACTGTGCCGA
Source organism: Nitrospirota bacterium (assembly GCA_016180645.1). Taxonomy (NCBI): domain Bacteria; kingdom Pseudomonadati; phylum Nitrospirota; species Nitrospirota bacterium. Next base: position 25,994 of record JACPAV010000029.1, read on the forward strand.
GGGTCCATCGGCTCCTCCGAATCGCGCATCGTTTGCGAAGTCGATCTTCATGTCCGTCTGGCGCTCCTGGCCAGGGGAACCGCCAAGAGCATCCGGATCGTCTATTCGCATCCGCAGGGGATTTACCGGGCGCAGGAATGGCTGGATCGGCACGCGCGAGACGTGAAAGTGGTCGAGGTTTCAAGCACGGCTCTTGCCGCGAAGAAAGCCGCGCAGAATGTCCGCTCCGCAGCGCTGGCCAGCCGGGATACGGCGGCGATGTTCCGGCTGAAAGTCTTGAATCCTTCCATCGGACGGCCGGCCCCAACGACGTTCGTATTGGTGGGACGGAGTCCATTGCGGGGCGGGAGTGACAAGTCCCGCAAGTTCCGGACGTCGATGGTGTTTACGCTCAAACACCGACCTCAATCTCTGGCCCGCGCCCTGATGATTCCGGGGAAACGACATCTAAACCTCACGCGCGTCCTCTCCATTCCGATTCCGGAGGCGCCCGGCGAGTACATGTTTCTCGCGGAAATGCAGGGGCGCCAGGGCGATCCGGCGGTGGATGCCTCGCTCCGCGACCTGACCCGGGCTTCCACAACGCTGAAGGTTCTGGGCTCCTATCCGTTCGTCCAGTTGGCATGAACCGACTCCGAAGAATAATTGGAATCGCTTGGTTGAGCGCGACGGTTCTCTCCGGTTGCGGCGGCGGTGATTCCGAAGAGGCGGAAATATCCCTCCCGGTCGCGGCGCGGCCACTGATCGAGGGAGTGTTCAAGAGTTCTGAGGGGATCGCCTTCGATTCCAAAGGCCGACTTCTCGTCACGGCAGACAAGGCGCTGTGGGAAATCAAGCCGGAGGGCACGACAAACAAGATTGTGAGCCTCAAGGGGCCGATCGGGATAGCCCATGACGGCTCCGGCTCCATCCTCGTGGCGGAAAGCGGCGATACCTTCGGCGGGCCGGAGCCACGGGCGAAGGACGGCGCGGTTTTAAGGGTGAGCGAGGAGGGTGCGGTCTCGACGCTGACCACCGATATCCCCGACCCGAATTTCATTCTTGTGCGGAAGGACGGCAGCCTGTTGGTATCGGACGACATGGGCGATGTGATCTATTCGGTCCCGAAGGATGGAGGGACGGCATCTGTTTTCCTCAAGGGACTTGCTGCGCCGAATGGAATGGTCTTCTCGCTCGACGCCTCAGAGCTGTTTGTCGCTCAAAGTTTTTCCGAGGCGGGGAGCCTCGCGCCGGATTCGCGCGTGTGGCGGGTGCCGATGGCCTCTTCCGATTCTCCGGGCGCTCCGGCCCTGCTGGCGAAGTTGCCGGACTTGGCGACGAATGACGGTTTGGCGATGGATGAGAAAGGGCGAGTATACGTGGCCGCCAATATTATTGGGAAGATTTATCGGATCGATCCGAAATCGCCCGACCCCGTGGTCGTGGCCTCCGGCATCCAAGGCGTCGCCAGCCTCGCCTTCGGGCGCGGCAAGGGCTTCAGCGAAACCTCACTTTTTGTCACCCAGCTCTTCGGCGGCGGCGTCTACGAACTCCCGCTCGGTGTGAAGAGCGCGTCGATTCCCTAAGGGATTGCGAGAAAACAAAGTTCACATGTTGGGCCGGCATCCGGCCTTCGCAGCCGCTTGGGCGGAGCGGGCAGCCGCCCCCTACGAAGGATCTCCTATCTTGGTAGGGGAGCAGCTTTAGCTGCTCCCTCTTCTCTTGGGAGGACCTAAAGGTCCTCCCCTACCCGATCGGTCTTGGCCGCCCTCTTCGTGCGATTGAGTAGCTTGTTTCCTCGCAATCCCTGATCGGCTGGGTGGCTCAGTCGCAGTTCTTGCCGTCGCGGCGGCGGATTTCGGGTGCGGTGTTGGGCGGGGTCCAGCCGTTGGAATCTACATCCAAGTAAAGCGGGCCGGTGACGGCGAAGGCGATCGCGCCGGGATAGACCGGATCGAGGGTGTTGGCAGATTCCAGTCCTTCTTCCACCCTTGTCTCGATGTTGTACCAGGCGTCGGCGGAAGGCGAGACCGTCACGTCACAATCGAATCGCTTCGTGCCTGTGGCCGATTGCGCGCACTGGCTCATTTCTTTCGATTTCGACGTGTAGAGGGTCTTGCCATTTTCATTGATTCGGAAATCCAACTTGCCCATCCAAGTGGGGGCATGGATCTCGAATTGGAGTCGCGCGAACTTGGCCTTAAGTGTATCCCCGATCCCCTTGGAGACATCGATGAACTGGCCATGCACGAGTCTGACCCTGATAAAAGGCCCTCCCGAAACGATGTAATTCCGGCAGGGCTCCTTTCCAGCCTCCACGCCCTCGCAGGTGAGCCGCTTGATCAACTCTTCGTCCGTGAACAGTTTGGGCGCGTTGACCGAGACCGGTACGCCGACGTAGGTACGGCCATATCCCGGCTCGCCGTTGAGCCGGTGGTGGGAATCGCTGACGGCCACTCCAACGGTTTTTCCCCCAAAGTTCAGTTGGCCGTACCAGATGGTGAGCTCGCTCAGCCAGTTGTCCTTGCCTTTTCCGTTGATGATCTCCATGAGTTCGTAGTTGTCCGAGTAGAGAGGGTCGGCAGCCGTGTGGGTCGCGGGATCGTAGCCCCGCCAGCAGAAGTAGCCGTCATCGCCGCCGTGATTGATCTGGATGACCTTGGCGAGAAGTTTCTCGCGGGCGTACTTGAAGATCGATGCGGGCGTTCCGTCGATCAGGCCGGGCGTGCGTGAGGGGGCCCACCAAATCGGCGCGCCCTTGTTGATGCCGCCGCCCAGCAGAACGGGAAAAGGATTGAAGTGGCCGCTGAACGGCTTGACCTTGCCGTCCGCATCGGTCACGCCCGCGGTCGAGATTTCCACGCTGTTGAACGCCACGACCTTGTCCTGGAGCCCAAGTTCCTGGATGAGCGGGCGATAGTCCGTCACGATGTCGTGGTCGCTCGAAGCGAAGGACCATAGTCCCTCAGCCAGATTGGTGATGATGGAATCCTCCGCTCGCGCTTCGCCGTGATTGCTCGGCCCGGCGTGTCGGTGTGAATCGATGGAGACGTAGGCGACTTTTCCGGAGATGTCCTTGAGATCTACCGCACGCCTGAGCACGAAGTTGAGGTCTCGCTTTTCTCCCGCCGCGAAGGTGACGGGAATCGTGTGGATGTCGTACTCGAATCCGAGCGAGGCGGTCACCCGGTACTTGCCGGGTTCGATCTGCCCTTCGAACTGGCCGTCGCTCGTCCATATGACTTTCTTGGTGTTCCGGTAGGGCGTTTGCACCCAGAGTCGCGCGAGCTGCCGGGCCTCTTCATCCGAAGGATCCGGCATCTTGTCGTACAGAAACGAAATCTTTCCGGGGAGCAGCGTTCCCGAACTGTCTTTGATTGTTCCATTGAAGGATGTCGTCTCTCCCACCGTGAGTTCCTGTCCCACGCTCCCCTCCGCGGGCAGACTGACTTTGACTTCGGCGCCCTTCGCGTAGCCGTCCGCGATCCTCGACATGAATGGGTAGCCGGAAGGATACATGATGTTCTCCCCCTCGCTCTCGCCCGTGGCCGAGAGCGTCCATTCGCCCGCCGGGAGTCTCATGGAGTACGAGCCCCCCGAACGCGTTACGGCCATCGAATCGTAATTTCCCGAACCGTCGAGGGCGTGAACACGGGCGCCTTCGACGGACGCGCCGGTGTCGGTTTTCACATTACCGGAAATGGTTCCGATTCCCTCGATGCCGCTGAGGTCCAGCCGCGCGCCGTTCAACTCCGCCACGTCCCGCCCAACCGCCAGGTATCGGACGAAGCTTGTTTCCTGTCCGGGGTCCAGCTCGATTTCGGCTTCGTAGGCGCCGAAAATCATGAAGTCTCCGGTGAGACCCGGACCCGCGAGAAGCGCGATCGTCTGATCGTCCGGCAAAAAGAGGCCGTAGGCGACTTCGTGACGTTCCCCCACGGCGCCGAGCATCTTGGTGGAATTCTGGGGGGTCTCAACCCCGGTCGTCAGGAGAAGGCCGAGATTGACGGCGTCGGTGATCTCCTTCCGGTTGAATCCGACACCGAGCATGTAGGGATCGGCGGCGTGATCGCTGAAGATAATGGCGTCGCCCGCCGTCTTGCGCAGCGTTTCATTCGAGCCGAAGGTGGCGAGAGCGCGGCGGATGGCGAGCCGATCCGGGGCTGAGAGGAGCGAGCTGACTGTGGTGAGGAATTCGGCCACGTCCAACGGCCTCGGCCAGTGTTCGTCGCTGTCGTTCTTTACAAACGTTTCGATTCGAATGGCATTCGATGAAGGACCCAGCGTGTATCGGGTACGGATTTTGAGGCCGTTGTCCCGACCCAGATCAAGAGCAGCGATCACCGAGCTTGCCGTCCCCCCCCCGGCTCCCGCGAGGGCGGCGCCGAATTCGACCGTGCCATCTCGACCTTCCGCCTCGATGACGGCGGGTTTCTCGAATCCTCCCGGATCGACCACCGTGACCGTGTCCACGTCTTGCAGCCGCATCAGCCCGAAAATCGGGGAATACTCCTTGATCATGTCCTGCCCCGGCTCGCCGCCGGATCGGATGAGATCCGCATCGATGATCGCGCCGCCGTTGTGGATGTACCCGTCCGACGGCTGCTCATTGTGAATGACGAACGCGACTTTATCGTTGTAAATTCTGTAGTCTCCCAGCTCCGATTCCCCCGCGGGGCCTTTGATCAGCGCCGCCTCGTCCGTGATCTTCCCCGCGCGCGTTTCACCTTCTACGAGCAACGCCGTGGTATCGAGAACCGGGGTCTTCTTTTTCTCCTGGGATTGACAAGCAAACGACAACGATACGATGCAGAACAAGACCGCTGCGGCTTTCACGATGGACACCATGTTAGTCCTCCGCCGCGAAAAATCAATTCAGGCACGCAAAGGCTTCGGAGGGGAGGAGGAAACGGGCACCGGAGGATTCGAGAGATGGAAGGGTTTGCGCGAGGCCTTCATACGTGTTGCCCCAAACGGAGGCGCTGAGGAATGTGATGGGATCGCCGCGGGCCGAAGACCCGTTGAGGACGGCGTTGATGCGGTCGGCGAAGGTGGCGGGCGTGTCTTCGTACTGGCTGGCCACGGCCAGTGCCCACTTGCCGTCGCCGTACTGAAAGCTTTTCGAGCCGGGGAATTCGACATAACCGACGAGGAAACCTTTATTGGCCGTGCCGGCTTCAACGGCGGCGATGGTCTTCCATGTCGGATCACTCGCCGTCAGGAGCGGAACGTCCAGGAACCACGTGGATGTCAGGCCGAGCCGTCCTGCGGTTTCAAAGCTTTTCCTCATGAACTCCTCCGCGGACCGATGATACGCCGGGAGGGCGTAGCCGATTCCCATCATCGAAACCCATTCGTCATTCGGGGTTACGCCGCTGAGATAGTAATCCATGGCGGCGGGCCCCAGCGCGAGGAGCGAGAGGCCGATGCTCCAACCGACGGGCAGGGCTCCGCGCAACGGGCTCTCCCAGTAGTCGGGGCGGACATACCGGTTGAAAGGGATGGACACGTTGTCCGCATCACTGATGGCGACAACAAATCGGGCCTTGCCCGAGGAGCAGATCGAGCCGGAACCTCCGACCGCAGCGTGTGGCACGGAAGGCGGTTGGGACGGAACCACAGCCGAGTGAACGGAGAGATTGCTCGTCGTATCGGAAGGCACCAGGAACAAGCCGGCTTCGGAGATGGCCTTCACCGCCAGAAACTCCTCCACGCCATTGAGGGCGATGTAGCCGTAGATGGGGGTGACCGCGGGCAGGAGATTAAAGAGGGACCGCACCTTTTCCCACTGTTCCATGAGGGGCCGCGCGTATGCGGTCATCACTCCCTGCTGGATTAGAAAATCGCGAAGACGGAATTCCGTCGGCGTGAGATCGGCGAGGCGCGGGAAAGTTTGCCCCCTAAGTCGCCGCTCGACCTCGGCGAGCGCTTCGCTTTCTGATTTGAACATGCCCCTCAGATCGACCCTCTCCGCGCTCGGGAGGTATGCGGCGGCCGTGTCCTCGATGGAATCGAACAGAATCACACCGGGATCAACGGCGGCCATCGCATGAGCGATGTGAAGGCTCCAGGGTTCCTTCGCCGAAACCAGGTAGACCCGCCTCACGCTGGAACCGAACAGGGACAACGCCCCACTGAGATCGATCGAATCTTCCCATTTCACCCCGTATCGGTCTCGATAGACGTTCATCCAGAAGCGAGCGCTCATGCCATCCTCGTCGGTTTCCCACGGTCGATCGCCTTCCTTGCCGCCGCCGATCAGATAGAGACGGACCTCATCGCGATTGATCGTTCCTTGGAGGGTCGAAGCCAGAATGTTTCGCTCCAAGTTCTCGTCCGCCAGCGTGACGGGATAGATTTTCCCCAGAGGTGGTCGGCGATTGAGATACATCTGATCGAAAGCCGAGAGGCCGGAGGAGAGTGGGCTGTTGTTGTCGCACCCGGCGACAGTGAGCATCAGGCAGCAAGCGGTGAGGGCGAGGCGCGTGATCCCGTGATCCCGTGATCCCGTGATCCCGATCAGGTCCGTTTTCGGGCTTCTTTCTGATTCCCTCGGGTTCACGGGTTCACGATTTACGGGCTCACGACCTCACGGCCAGAAGGCCGTCGTCGGATTGTGCCCCGAGACGTGGCAGTTGTAGCACATGGCGTTCGACAAGGTCTGGTCATTTTCATAGCCGTGACACACCGAACAGTTTGAGGGCATTGCGCTGCTGCGCTTGGATTGAATGAACATCAAGTGCAGTTCGTGGAGTCCCTGGCCGCTTGCGGCCTCCGGCGTCTTTGTGGCGAAGGAGTGACAATCTGTGCAGGTCGCAATCGTCCCGTGGCGCGGATCCTGGAAGGAGTGGCAGCCGACGCACCCCGGTGCGATGAATTGGACCTTGGCGCCGCTCTTGCGCGGTTTGTCGGCAGGATAGCCCTTCTCGAACACATCGGTGTGACGCGTCCGAGTTTGAGTCAGCATTTCGTATGGTCTGCCGGGTCCATCATACGTTCCTCCCGTACCGAGGTCCGGGTGGGCCGAGCTGCGTACCTGATTCGGCAGCCAGAGGTGGCAGGACGAGGCGCAATCGCCCTTCGACTCGGTGACACCCGGCGGGTAAGCATCGAGTGAATGTCGGCTGCCGGTTGAGGTGACCGGATGGCAAGTGAAGCAGGTGTCGGGTTCCAGCGTGAAGGCCGGGTGCCGGCCGCGACGCGGCCAATCGAGAACATACTCCTCCAATCCCGTGAAAGGTGACGTTCGGGCGAGCAGCCCCTTCGATGAAGTACCGAGCCATTCTCTCGGACCATCCGCATCGCTGCCGCGGGCAGCCGTGAGAGCGGCATAATCGTGACACGTCGAGCATTCGACGCCCACGCGGGGCTTGTCCTCGTCGGCGCAGCCGGCGAGGGTGAACAGTAAGCAGTAAGCAGTGAGCAGCAAGCGCGTGATCCCGTGATCCCGTGAGCCCGTGAGCCCGATCAGACTCGTTTTCAGGCCGTTCTCTGATTCCGTCTGGTTCACGGGTTCACGATTCACGGGCTCACGATTTGCCATTCACGGCATATTCCCGTCCGGCGTCATCTCCTCACCGAGCGGTTCGCGGAGGCTGAAGTCCGGATGGTTGATGTAGCCGAGGTTGTTTCCGGGAAAGCCCAGTGCGGCATAGGCGACGGGACTGGTGTAGTACACTCCCCGGATGAACTTGAACAGGTAGCCGAGGAGAGGCAACGTGGCCTCGATGGATTTCGTGACTTCGGTGCGTTCCTCAAGGCCTAGCGTCTTGTACTCGGCTCCGTATTTCTTCTTGGCCTGGTCATCCAGGAATGTGACGATCAGGGGGGCGGCGGCCGCCAGAGGCAGCATGGGGTCGTAGAGCTGTTCGAGCGGGCAGACTTCGGCTGCGCCCGGCAGACCGCGGGGGTCCTCCTTTGCGCTCGGAATGACGGTGTCCGCCAGGGCGAGAAGCGTCTCCTCCTCGTGGTTCGTCGGTTTCTGGCACGAACCGAAGAACACGTTCGGCTCATCCTCCGATCTTTTCGCGCAGGCGCCGACCAGCGGAAGCAGCATGGCTTGGCCGACGGCGAGCAGGAAACTGCGGCGGTCAGGAGAGACCGCCGTGCTTGCATCCTTGTTGCGCGGCCCGGATGGCCGCATGACGCGGCAAGTGCGGCGGTCCCAGGTCAACATCTTCGATAGGTGCCGAGGACTGAGGACGGAGATGAGTAGGGGAGCAGCTTTAGCTGCTCCCTCATCTTGGGAGGACCTAAAGGTCCTCCCCTACGAAGCGTTTCCCTCATAGTTTGTGGTTCAGTACGATGTACTCGGCAATCCGCTCCGCGTTCGCGGCGATCGTCAGGGAGGAATTGACGCCCGTTCCGCAAGGGACGCTTCCCCCGTCCGTCACAAAAAGTCCCTTGTAGCCGAACACCTCGCCGTTCGGGTCGCACACGGCCGTCTCCGGCGAATACCCGATCCGACAGGCGGACAGCAGATGGGCGGCGCCCCGCTCGAAGCCGCGGGGCGCTGCGTTCAAGACCTCGGCGTTGCCCGCGCGGGCGATTTCTTCCGCCACGCCCCTCGCCTTGTCCATGAAGGCCTGGAAGATGGGCGTAACCGGAAGGTCGACGATGGCTTTGCCTGTGTTGTCGATTCGCACCGTTCCTTCACCTTTGACCAGCCCGGTGAGCACGCAGGGGACCAGGCGGTTTCGGTACACGTCGTAGGCGAAGTGCTTGCTGTCGATCCCCCAAGCGAGTTCGGGGCTGCCGCCCGCGCGTCGGAGGTCCAGTCCGCCGAAGATGCCGGGTGGGATGGAGCCGGTGTGCATTTGGATGAGGTGTGAATTCCACCAGCCGAAGGTTTGCATCACGGCGTTGTTGCGCCCGCGCCAGATCGCCATGTTGTCGTAATAGGGCTTGGGCAGGAGCCACAGCCACGCAAGGTCGCCGTTGCTCGAGAAGTTCTGGCCGACTTGATCGGACAGCTTGTCGAGACCGGAGTTCGAGCGGAGGAGGAGGGCGGCGTCTTCAATGGCGTTGCAGGCGATGCACACGAGCGGGGCGTCGATTGCCTGAAGGCTTCCGTAGGGGTCGCGGTATTCCACGCGGTAGCCGCGGTCGGCGGTATTGATCCGCGTGGCCTTGCAATTCACGCGGAACTCAACGCCGAGGGCCTCGGCGGCCGGAATGTAGTTCAGGGTCAGACTTCTCTTGGCGTCGTAGATGCAACCGGCCTCGCAATAGCCGCACTGCACGCAGTTCACATAGGGAAACCTCCCGCGGTCCACCTTCTTTCCGGCCGCTTGGATGAGTCGGGCAAAAAAGGTTCCACCGGCAGGCACTTCATCCCATCGGGCCTGCGTGATGGACATCATCGACTCGACTTTCTCATAGTAGGGATTCATGACGGAACGAGTGATCTCGTCCGGCCACGGCTTGTAGCCGGTCTCGTCCACGAATTCGAAGACCTCTTTCGGCGAGCGGAGCATCATGCCCGAGAACATGACCGATCCGCCGCCGAGGGTGCGCGCATAGCGGAAGAGCGCCTCGAAGTCGGAGGAAGGAATCACATTGTAGAGGGTTTGGAGGTACCGCGGGTCCCAGCTTTGGCGGAAATCCTTGGCCGTGTTCCGAGCCCCCCATTCCAGGACGACCACTTTTCGCCCTGCCTCGGCAAGCCGGAGCGCCGTGATCGAACCGCCAAACCCGGAACCGATGATGACCGCGTCGGGTGATCCTCCCATGGCATCTGCAATACAACATGGTTCCGATCCACGCAAGGATTGGGGGGTGTGGTCGAAGCCCTCGGCTTCAGGTTGGTCTGGAAACTGCCGATGGAGACGATAGAGCCATGGTGTACCCGGATGCCGCGATGGCGGCGGTCGAAATGCAAGCCCTCCATGATGCGCATATGGAGGCGGTATACCGGAGCGCAGGCGACCCCCGGGAGTGGGCACGAGCGATGGAACAGCTCGGCCGGGAATCGGCGAATCGCCAGGGGGAGGGGGGGAGCAGGCTGACCCCTTTGGAGCGGCTGTACCTCTACTGCCACCTTGAGATTTCGACCGATCCCGTGCGAGCGGCATCGCTCCAACCGGTCCTTCGAAAGTACCTCGATGCATGGCCCGACGATTTCTTCCTCCTCTACGCGGAAACCGAACTCAGCAATCTTCTCGGCGTAGACTCCCCCCATCGAGACCGGCTCGTCCACGCGGTCGTCTCGGATCGAACGGCTCCGCCGGTTCCCTTTGACCACCAACTCTCGCGCTCGTCGAACCCGGTCCTTTCTGTTTGCGTGTCCACGTGGAATCGCGTCGATTCAATCCGAAGACTCCTCGATAGCGTCCGACTCCATACACACGTGCCTTTCGAAATTCTCGTGGTCGACAACGGCAGCACGGATGGCACCCTCCCGTACCTGGCCTCGATGCGGAATGGGTTTCCGGAGTTGGGCGTGATTCTGTCACGCGGGCATCGATCGACCCTCGATGCGTACCGGCTGGCGTTCGGCCTCGTGCGCGGTTCCATCATCGGGGCCTTGGCGGACGACACCGAGGTCACGCCCGGCTGGGCGGAAGCGCTCGTCGCTGCGCTTCAATCGGATTCTCGAATCGGGACGGCCTTCCCGCTTGTATTGGAATCGGACGGTGCAGTGGACCGGCTCGGCTCGTGTGTCCCCTATTCGAGCCGGAAACACCCGTGGGTCGGAAAACACGGCCCGCTGCCATACCGTCAAGGCGTGCCCCCGGATCAGGCGAATCTTCCAGGAGGCCCATTCGATTCCGAAGGCGGGGCCTATCCGTTCCTGCGGAGAAACGTGCTTGCCCGATTGAACATCTTCGATCCGCGGTACGTTCATGTGTGGGACAACGATCTCGCCCTTGAATCCCGTTCGAAAGGATTGCGAAACGTTACGTGTCCTGGGAGCCGGATTATCGATCACCGGGTGATACACGAGGGTCCGCGCGTGGACGGAGCGGAAGTCGGCGGCTCGTTCGGCCTGAAGCTCTTTCATGATCCCGATTCGGCCCTGGCTGCCTTGCGGGCCCCCGACTCGATTGTTATGCGATACTTCAGGGATGACCTCCTGCTACAGTGCAAATGGTGGGCCTTCCGGATCCGGCCATGCAATAGGCAGGCGTCTATCGAGGTTAAGCCTCTATAGTGATCCGGCGGGTAACTATAGAGGCTTGGCCTCGATAGGGCGGGAGGCGGCGTGAAGCCTCTGCTGGTTTACGACGGCGATTGCGGCTTCTGCCGACACTGGATCGCGCGGTGGAGGCATTTCACGCAGGATCACATTGAGTACGCGCCCTACCAGCAGGTGGCTGAACGATTTCCGAACATCCCGAAGTGCGACTTTGAGACATCCGTTCGCCTGATCGAGCCCGACGGCAGAACCTTCGGCGGCGCGGAAGCTGTCTTTCGCGCGCTGGCTCACTCACCTGGAAAGGGGTGGCCCCTCCGGGCCTATCAGGGCGTTCCCGGTGTGGCGGCTGCATCGGAGGCTGTCTACGCATTCGTCGCCGCCCACCGCCCATTCTTCAGCAGGCTCACGCGCATTCTCTGGGGCCGGATGGAGCAGCCGGCATCGTACCATTGGACCCGATGGGTGTTTCTCCGGCTTCTCGGGATCGTCTACCTGATCGCATTCCTCTCACTGGCTGATCAGGTGCTCGGCCTCATGGGGCGCGAGGGCATCCTGCCCGCGGAACGATATCTTGAAGCGGTGCGGAGCCACTATGGCGGGGCACGGTTTGACCTTGTCCCCACCCTATTCTGGATCTGGCCGAACGATGCGTTCCTGCGCTTTCTGTGCTGGGGTGGATCGGGTCTCTCCGCGCTTCTCATCATCGGCGTGGCGCCTGCGACGGTCCTCCTTCCACTCTGGGTCTTCTATCTCTCGCTCGTTTCAGTCGGCGGTGATTTCTTGTCGTTCCAATGGGACAACCTGCTTCTCGAAACCGGTTTTCTGGCCATCTTGTTCGCCCCCGGTGGGTGGCGGCCAAAACCGGGGCGCGAGCACGCGCCTTCACGCTGGGTACTTTTCCTCCTCCGATGGCTCCTCTTTCGGCTCATGTTCTCTTCGGGGATCGTGAAGCTCATGAGCGGAGATTCGACATGGCGCGATCTCACGGCCCTCCATTTCCACTACGAGACGCAGCCGCTTCCCACGTGGACGAGCTGGCTCGCCCACCAGATTCCCTCGGGCTTCCAGAAGTTCTCCGTTTTTTCGATGTTCGTCGTCGAAATGGGCGCGCCGTTCCTGGTTTTTCTTCCGAGACGCCCGAGGCTGCTCGCGTTTCTCGCGTTCTCGTCGCTCCAAATCCTCATCTGCGCCACCGGGAACTACACGTTCTTCAATCTCCTGTCGTTTGCACTGGCCGTTCTTCTGCTGGACGATGCCCGGCTTGACCGCTTCGTTCCTCGCCGGTGGAAGGAGAACTTCCAGAAGGGGACGAGCGCGGCGGCTTCGCTCAGGCCGAGCCTGATGAATCGGATGGTCCTGATCGCGGCCTCCATGGCCATCCTCGTGCTGAGTGGAAGTCTGGTCTGGAGTCTCTTCGAGCGACCGCGGCGAATACCGGCGTCGATTCGGTCGCTCTACGGAATCACGGCGCCCTTTCGATCCATCAACGGCTATGGCCTCTTTGCCGTGATGACCACACAGCGCGACGAAATCATCATCGAGGGAAGCGACGACCAGGAGTCGTGGAAAGAATATGAGTTCAAATGGAAGCCGGGTGACGTTCACCATCGACCGGACTTCGTCCAGCCTCACCAGCCCCGCTTGGATTGGCAGATGTGGTTTGCGGCGCTCTCAACCTACGATCGAGAGCCGTGGTTCGCGAATTTCATGTTCCGGCTGCTTCAGGGGTCGCCGGAGGTCCTTGAGCTTCTGGGCAAGAATCCGTTCCCCGATCGCCCACCTGCCTTCGTGAGGGCCACCTTGTATCGCTATCGGTTCACAACCCCCGACGATCATCACCGCACGGGCGACTGGTGGCACCGCGAATACATGGGCACGTACTCGCCGGTCCTATCGCTTCGTTGAAGCACGCCAGGGAACAGCGCACCGGCCGCCGTCCATCCTTTGTAGACACTAAGAGGCGGCCGCCCCTTAGCGTCTAACAGAATGCGGATTCGTAGGGGAGCATCTTCAGATGCTCCCTCTTGTCGGGAGGGTCTGAAGACCCTCCCCTACGCATTCTGTTAGACGCTCTTGGTGTATAGTATGGGTGACGGCTTGGTGGAAACGGGCTGGCGGCCTCGGCTACGATTCGTTTTGGACGTCGCCGAGGTACCAGGTGCCGCCGAGGAGTTTCCACGTCTCGTGGCTCTTCACGTTGGAGGTGGTGCCGTCGGTTTTCTTGTGGGTCCATTCCACAAGAAGCTTGGCCTGCGTGGGATCGTCCTTGGAGATTTCGGCTGATAGGATCCTCGCGGCGGTCGGCCGGCCGGTCAGCTGAAACGCTACTTTCAACGCTTGAAACGTCATCTGAAGAATGGTGTCGCGCAGCTTGGGATCGAGGTTGGGGTCGGGGAGGTTGAACTCGCCGCTCTTTGGATCGCCCGCGATGATTTTCTGGTGGTACTCGTCGGCCCGCTGCTTCAGCGAGGCCACGCGGGGATTCTCGCAGGCGGCGGTGGCAAGTAGTGAGTAGTGAATGGTGAGTAGCAGGAGCAGGAATCGAAGCGGGTCCCCTCTCACATTACTCCTCGCGCCTCTCGACTTGCCACTCACGACTTACGACTTGCGATTCCTACCCTTGCGAGCTCGGCAGACCCAAAAGGCGTTTCGCGATCACGATCCGCTGAACCTGCCCCGTTCCCTCGAAAATGTCGAAAATCTTGATGTCGCGGAAAAACTTTTCGGCCAGATAATCCTGTCGCACTCCCGCATCGGCCATGATCTCCAATCCCATCCGTGTGACTTCCAGCGAGATCGGGGCGCATGAGGCCTTCGCAGTGGAAGCCTCCACGTTGTTCGGCTTTCCGTGGTCCGCCATCCAACTCGCTTTCCAGCAGAGGAGGCGGCCGACGTCGAGCCGCCGGCGCATGTGGTTCAGCTTCTCCTGGATTTTCCTGTAGCGGGGGAGGGGCCGGCCCGTCATGTAATTCTCTTTCACGAAATCGCGGGCATGTTCGTAGGCGGCACGACCCACCCCGATGGCCAGGATGCCCACTCCGGGGCGCGTGAGATCGAAGAATCCCATCGCGCCTTTGAAGCCGGCCTTCCCTTGATAGTACCCCTCGCCGCCGAGCAGGTTTTCCTCCGGCACGCGGCAATCCTCAAGGACGAGGCTCGCCGTTTCGGATGACCGGATGCCCATCTTCTTCTCGATCTTGCCGACTCGAAATCCGGGCCGGCCCTTCTCGACCATGAACGCGCGGTGGCCTTCGCGGCCCTTCGTTTTATCGATCGTGGCGAAAACCACTGTCCACTCCGCGCGCGCTCCGTTCGTGATGAAAACTTTTTCGCCGTTCAGGATCCATTCCTTCCCGTCCTTCCGGCACGTCGTCTTGATGGCAGCGACGTCCGATCCCGCTCCGGCTTCGGTGAGGCCGAAGGCGCCCCACTTGGGCGTCGTCTGATCTTCATAGGTCGCCAGGAAACGCTTCTTCTGTTCGTCCGTGCCCATCGACATGATCGGAGGCGTGGCCAAGCCGGGACCCGGAAACGACGCGGCCATCCCGTGGTCCCAGTACGCTGCCTCTTCGAGAATGATCATCCGGAGACGGGCGGCGTTCTTCACCTTCTTCTCGACGCCAGGATGGCTGGTCGTACCCGTAGCGCCAGGGACGGCAGCGGAGGGTGCTTTGGGCTTCTCTCCATCCTTATCTTCAGGCTTCAGAAACTCGCGCGACATCGCGGCGCCCAACCCCATGTCCATGAACTCCTTGAAAAAAGGATGATCGGGCGGGGGGGGGGCTTCGTTTCGATCGCATTCGATGCCGATCGGCCGGAGCTTTTCCTTCCCCAGCCACTTGATCATCTCCCGCGACGTCTCCATCGCCGGGTCGAGCGTCAAATCGATCATGGCCGGGATCATGTCCCACCCGATCCGCCTAGTCAACCGAGCGGTTGTTTGCTACGACTCACGGCGGATTTCAATGAGCCGCCTTTTCGTTCCACAAATCATGTGAGGGAGACTGGGGACAGTCGTCATGGCCGAATGGCCACCCGCGAACGATGAAAATGGGGCGCGCCCTCTTGAGGTGGGTCGCGCCATGCCCACTAGATATTGCGCTCCGGCCC
>JACPAV010000030.1 GCA_016180645.1 Nitrospirota bacterium
TTTCCGCTTCTGTCCCATGATCTCTCCTTCCGTTTCTTGAACCTCGATTCTGCCAAAATCTTGGCTTAACCACCTGTCCAAAAAACGGGGGTAACTTCACTCACAACACTCCAATCTACACAAAGGAGGGTGTTCCGTTCTTGTCGGTAAAGAATCTGACCAAGGGGTTCATCGACTTTACGGATACGAGATTCATCTCAGTCAAGGATCATGAGTTTCTGACCAGGAGATGCAAACCGCTAAGGGACGACATCCTTTACACGAAGGTCGGCACAACAGGGATAGCTCAGGTCGTTGATGTCGATGATGAGTTCAGTATTTTCGTCAGCGTCGCTCTGCTGAAACCAAAGCACGATGTGGTTTACAACTTGTATCTGGAACACTTTCTCAATGCTCCCTATGCCAGACAGCAAGCCCAGAAGAGGACACGGGGTATGGCGAATAGGAACCTCGTGATATCGGACATCAAAGAAATCGACATTCACTTCCCTGGAACCTTGGACGAGCAGCGGAGCATCGTCTCCAAACTTGAATCAGTTTCCGCCGAAACCCAGCGCCTCGCCTCCCTCTACGAGCGCAAGCTCGCCGCGCTAGACGAGTTGAAGAAGTCATTGCTGCACCGTGCATTCAATGGAGAATTGACAAAGGACAATGAATAATGAAAGACGGTCCGCTTCAGACCAAGTCGTTTGCTTTCGCGGTGCGGATTGTGAGCCTGTATAAGTATCTGTGCAACGAGAAGAGGGAATTTGTGCTGTCCAAGCAGTTGTTGCGGTCCGGAACGGCGATTGGCGCATTGGTTCGCGAGGCGGAACAGGCGGAAAGTAAACCGGATTTCATTCACAAGATGGCCATTGCCCTGAAGGAAGCCAACGAGACCGAATATTGGTTGTTGCTTCTTCAGAAGACCGATTGCCTGGAAACGGCGAAATTCCAGTCAATGCGCCAAGATATCCTCGAACTTCTGAAGTTGCTGACCAGCATCATAAAATCGTCGAAGCAAAACCTGAACGCATGATCGCTGTCCATTTTCAATTGTCCATTATCCATTGAAGAACATGAACGAAGCCGAGACCCGAGCCGAGCATATCGATCCCGCGCTGAAAGCGGCGGGGTGGGGCGTCGTCGAGGGAAGCCGCATCCGGCGTGAGTACCCGATCACGCTGGGGCGCATCGAAGGTCACGGCAAGCGCGGCAAGCCGCTCACGGCGGACTACGTTCTGGAGTATCGAAACCACAAGCTGGCCGTGATCGAGGCCAAAGCGTGGGACGAGGAGCTGACCGAAGGCGTGGGGCAAGCGAAGAACTACGCCGGCAAGATGGCCATCCGCTTCACCTACGCCACCAACGGTCAGGCCATTTACGGCGTTGATATGCAGACCGGCAAGGAAGGAGAGACGCCGCGCTACCCCACGCCGGACGCGCTCTGGGCGATGACCTTCGCCGAAGCGAACGCCTGGCGCGACCGCTTCGCCGCCGTGCCGTTCGAGGACAAGGGCGGCTCGCACCCCAGCCGCTACTACCAGGACATCGCCGTCGAGCGGGTGATGGAGGCGATCACTGAGAACCGGCAGCGCATCCTGCTCACGCTCGCCACTGGAACGGGAAAAACCTTCATCGCGTTTCAGATCGCATGGAAGCTGTTCCACAGTCGCTGGAATCTGGGCCGTGAGCCCTCGCGCCGCCCGCGCATCCTTTTCCTCGCCGACCGCAACATCCTCGCCGACCAGGCCTATAACGAATTCTCCGCCTTCCCTGAGGACGCGATGGTGCGCATCAAGCCGGAGGACATTCATAAGAAGGGCAGGGTGCCGAAGAACGGCAGTCTGTTCTTTACGATCTTTCAGACCTTCATGAGCGGCCCGCCGAAGGACGGTAAGCCGTCGCCCTACTTTGGCGAGTACCCGCCGGACTTCTTCGACTTCATCGTGATCGACGAGTGCCATCGCGGAGGCGCGAACGACGAGAGCAACTGGCGCGGCATCCTCGACTATTTCGCCCCGGCGGTACAGCTCGGCCTCACCGCCACGCCCAAACGCAAGGACAACGTGGACACCTACGCCTACTTCGGCGACCCGGTTTACATTTACTCGCTCAAGGATGGCATCAATGACGGATTCCTCACGCCGTTCAAGGTGAAGCAGATCTCCACGACGCTTGACGAGTACGTTTATGCGCCAGACGACAAACTGATCGAGGGCGAGATCGAAACCGGCAAGCGCTACACGGAAACCGACTTCAACAAGATCATCGAAATCAAGGAACGCGAAGCGCACCGCGTGAAAGTCTTCATGGAACAGATCAACCAGAACGAAAAGACGCTGGTCTTCTGCTCCACGCAGGATCACGCGCTGGCCGTGCGCGACCTCATCAACCAGATGAAGACGAGCAAAGACCCGAACTACTGCCAGCGGGTCACGGCCAACGATGGGGAGCTTGGCGATCAGCACCTGCGGGATTTCCAAGACAACGAGAAAACGATCCCCACGATCCTTACGACCTCACAGAAACTCTCGACCGGCGTGGACGCGCGAAACATCCGCAACATCGTGCTGATGCGCCCGATCAACACCATGATCGAGTTCAAGCAGATCATCGGGCGCGGCACGCGGCTCTACGACGGCAAGGACTACTTCACGATCTATGACTTCGTGAAGGCGCATCACCATTTCAGCGACCCGGAGTGGGACGGTGAGCCGATCGAGCCGGAGCCCAAAGAGCCGAGGGATGAGCCACATCCGGCGACGCCGCCGGATGAGCTTCATGAGCCGGCGCAAGAATACGTCAGACGCCGGAAGATCAAGGTGAAGCTCGCCGACGGCAAGGAGCGCGCCATCCAGCACATGATGGCGACGACTTTCTGGCACCCCGATGGAACGCCCATGTCCGCCCAGCAGTTCATGGAGATGCTTTTTGGAAAGCTACCCGAGTTCTTCAAGGATGAGGCCGAACTGCGCACCCTCTGGAGTGCGCCGGAGACGCGGAAGAAGCTTTTGCAGGGGCTGGCCGAGAGGGGCTTCGGCGGTGAGCAACTGACCGAGATGCAGAGGCTGATCGATGCCGAGAAGAGCGACCTGTTCGACGTGCTCGCCCACGTGGCCTACGCCTTGCCGCCGATTACCCGTGAAGAACGCGCCGCAAGGGCCAAGGTCGTCATCAGTGCGCATTTCAACAGCAAGCAGCAGATCTTTCTCGACTTCGTGCTTTCGCACTACGTCAGAGTCGGCGTGGAAGAACTCGATGAGGAAAAGCTCACGCCCTTGTTGCGCCTGAAGTACCACAACTCCATCGCCGACGCCCTGGCCGATCTGGGAAGAGCGGAGGAGATTGGGCGGGTTTTCGCAGGCTTTCAGAAATACCTGTATCAGCAACAGGCGGCCGCGTGAGAGGGATCGGGATAAGTCGAAGGAGCGTGGCTCAGTTTCGGAAGAAATCGGCAGATCGCGCCTCCTGAAAGGCCGCTATTCCAGAAGTCCTCGGGCCGTATTTGCTACCCGTTCGGCGAGATCCATGGCCTTTTGCGCTTCGGCGGGGGGATTTCCTCCCAGCCGCCTGGGCTGATGTTGGCGCCTGCTCTCCCGCCTCGAATAGGAACTTGGCTGCCCGGAGGTCGTCCGCTGCGTAGCGGACCCACTCGCCTGCCAGTTTACGCTGCGCGGTCTCGCCTTTCATAGAGAACCACCCCTTCCTCCAAGGCAGGCTTGAGGATCGTCCCCACCTTGTCTCCGAATTCTTCGACGTCCTCAGGCGTGAAGACTACGAGGTCTTTGGGCACGGGGATGTCGGTCAGCGCCGCTCCGATTTGGACGGCCGCTTCGCGCCGCGTCGTGCTGACGGGCATGATAACGAGGAGGTCTACATCGCTGTCCGGTCCGGCTTCACCCCGCGCGTGTGAACCGAAAAGAACGATCTTATCCGGGTCAAACCGGTCCACAACCGTGGTTACAATCCGTTCAATTCGACCATGCAGCGACTCGGGTGGCGAGATCATCCTTCAAACCCTACCAAGATGCTTCGGAGATTGAAAGTCCTGCACCCTTCCGGTGGGAGGTGTCTTCCCGGTGCATTTGGGGCAGTATTGGCACATGCCGATCCGTGTAACTGCGCAGGTGGTGGTCAAGGAACTGATCGACGGCTGTTTCGAGGTCCGCCTCAATCGGCCGGAGAAGAGGAATGCGCTGTCGATCGAGGTCAGGGAAGAGGCTGCGGAAGTGTTCCAGAGGTTGGCGGAGGACGAGGCGTGCACGGCCGTCGTGCTTTCGGGAGAAGGGCCGGCGTTCTGCGCGGGAATGGATTTCACGCAGTTCGGGGGGGGGCCGGGAAACAAGGTTCGGCTCTTGGAGTCCACTCAAGCTCTTTTTACGAGTCTGCTCGGATTTCCCAAGCCGATCATCGCGGCCGTACACGGAGCAGCAGTGGGTGGCGGATTTGCATTGGCGTTGACGTGTGACGTGCGGATCGCATCGGAGGGCGCCTTTTTCGGGTTCTTCGAAGTGAAGCGTGGGATTCCGGCGTTCTTCGATCTCGTCAGGCTTTTCGTGGGTGAGGAGGTGGCGCGGGATTGGTGTACCACGGGCCGTCGGATCGAGGCGGCGGAACTTCTGCGGTTGGGAGTCGTAAAGCGAATGGCGCCGCAGGGCAGCCTGATGGATGAAGCCATCCGGGAAGCCGGCGAGACCCGCGCGAGGGGACTGCCTCCTGGAATCGTCAGCGTCTTCGCGGAGGAGCATTTGCGCTTCCGGAATGCTTTGTTTCCGGGGGAGTACATGGGCAAGGGAATCTAGGCTCTGTTTGAAAACGTATCGCGGACCCTAAAGGGCCCGCTACGGACGAACGTTTCTTGGTCTGCAGCGGAGCCTCGCTGCCGCCCGGCTCCGAATGAGTTCGGAGGGGAGGGATGTCTTGGTAGTCGCACCCCCATGCCGAGGACGGTATGGGGCCATGAGATGTCGCCGTGCCACGGTTGGCACGGCATGTAACATGGCCTTTAGGGTGCGTCTTCGGACGCAGGCTGAAGCCTGCGGCTACCGGTCCAGCGCGTTTTCAAACAGAGCCTAGTCCGGGCTGAGGGGGTACGCCGGCTGATTTGACTTTTCGGAGGGGGGGAGTATTATAGGCGCCAGTTTGATTTCGAACGGGGACTCAAATCCATCACGGGTAGATTCAAACAACGTGGCTTCCGGCGACACTCTTCCCCGCCTAGGCAAGCGCGCAACAAGATTTGGGAGAGTGTGATCGCCCGCCGTGGGGAAGCCCCGAGCGGGTGGAAGGAGGCCACATGGCCACGAAATTGTACGTTGGTGGGTTGTCGTTCGACACCACAACCGAAGAGCTCCGCAGCTTCTTTGAATCTGCAGGCAGCGTTCAGTCCGTCAATATCATCACCGATCGCATGACCGGCCGCTCCCGCGGTTTCGGTTTCGTCGAGATGGGGACGGAAGAGGAAGCGAAAGCCGCCATTTCCAAGTTCAACGGGCAGACGCTCGGCGACCGTACCATCACGGTGAATGAAGCGCGTCCCCAGGCCCCGCGTCCCGGCGGTGGTGGGGGTGGTGGCGGCGGTGGTAACCGTCGTCCAGGCGGCAGACCCCGCCAGCGCTGGTAAAGGTGCCGGATCCCTACACGATTGGGGGAGGCCCCCCGGCGGGACGGAGTCCGTCCACGAGCGGTGATCCTCATCCCCTGGACGTGCGCACTGCTTCCCCCTCCGCTGCGCCTGCTGCGGAGGCCGGGAAGGGTGGGAGTGAAACCCCGCCCGTCGCGTTCAAAGATTTCGGCTTGAATCCGGACCTCCTCGGGGGCATTGACAGCCTCCGATGGGATACGCCTACTCCGGTTCAGCTGAAAGCGATCCCTCCGGCGATGGAGGGGCGGGACTTGATTGCCTCGGCGCAGACGGGAACGGGCAAGACCGCGGCGTTCCTGCTCCCGATGTTTCACCGGTTGATGGCCCGTCCGCGCGGCAAGATCCGCGCCTTGATTCTGACTCCCACGCGAGAGCTGGCGGTACAAATCGACGAGCAGGCGATGGCCTTGGGCTTCTTCACTCAGGTGAATGCGGCGGCCGTGTACGGCGGGGTGAGCATGTATCCGCAGGAGCAGGCCCTCAAGTCGGGCGTGGACATCATCGTTGCCACGCCAGGCCGGCTGCTCGATCACCTCGGCCAGGGGTATGTGTCGCTCGACTCGGTGGAGATCCTGGTCCTGGACGAAGCCGATCGGATGCTGGACATGGGGTTCCTCCCGGACATCACTCGGATTCTCGATCGCCTTCCCTCGAAACTACAGACTCTACTTTTCTCGGCGACGCTGCCGCCCCAACTGGTTCAACTTATCCGCCATCGGCTTAACGATCCACTGACCATCCGCATCGGGAAGGAACTCCCGGCCAAGGGAGTTCGGCAGTTCGTCTGCCATGTGTCGGTGAAGGCGAAGGCGCGACTTCTCCACGGCCTGCTCCGGCGCGAAGCGATGAACTCCGTCCTGGTGTTCGCGCGGATGAAAATCGGGGCGGATCGGCTGTCGCGACAATTGGCCCAGCGGGGAGTCCATGTGGGTGTTCTGCACGGGGGCAAGGATCAAGCCGAGCGGGAACGGACGTTGAGGGATTTCAGGAATGGCACGTACCGGGTGCTGGTGGCTACGGATGTGGCCTCCCGCGGGCTGGACGTGGAGGGCATCTCGCATGTCATCAACTACGATGTACCCCGTGCCCCCGAGGACTACGTGCATCGTGTGGGAAGGACGGCCCGGGTCGAGCAGCTCGGAGATGCGATCACCCTCTGTTCGCCGGAGGAATCGAAATATCTTGCGGACATCGAGCGTTTCATCGGCGGCAAGGTCCCTGTCATGGAGCTTCCCGGTTTCCAGGATCACGGCGGAAACGGATCAGCCACTGTGGAAGATCGATCCCGGCACGGGAATCGGCGCCGCCACCGTCACCATTCGCAGGGCCACCCCGGCCACGCCCCGGCCCAGTAGGGCGATACTCCCTCGAACTTCCGGCGCGGGCTGAAGCCCGCGGCTACCTAAGATGCCATCCGAGGTAGGCGCAGGCTTCAGCCTGCGGCCTTTCCTGTTGAGGATTCATCGGGTTGCAATTTCCTCGGGCTTGTGAGAAACGGCCTCTCTGGCACCTAGTCGGCTCCTTTCCCGGTGATGTGCCGGGAAGGAAGCAGGCGGTTCGGCCAAAGGAGGCAATCCATGGCGCTCGATTTTTCACTCGCGGAAGAGCACAAAATGATTCAACAGGCGGTGGACGACCTGTTCAAACGGTTCGCGCCCCGTCGCGACGAATTTCGCAAGATGCTCCTCAAGGAGAAGAAGTTTCCACAGGAGCTCTGGATGGCCATCGCCGATGCCGGCCTCATCGGGAGCCTTATCCCCACGGAATACGGTGGAAGCGGAATGGGCCTGCTGGCCTTGACGATCGCCTCCGAGAGAATGGCTGCCCACGGGTTTGGGAACGCGATGATCGTTCTCACCGCCATGGATTCGCTGTGCATCCTGCGAAACGGCACCGAAGACATGAAGCGAAAGTTCCTTCCCGAAGTGGCCAAGGGAAAAATAAAGTTTTGTTTCGCCCTCACCGAGCCGGACGCGGGGAGCAACACCTTCCGGCTCAAGACCACGGCAAAGAAGAACGGGAAGGGATATCTCTTGAACGGCTCTAAGACGTTCATTACCGGGGTGGATGTGGCCGACTACATGCTCACGGCGGCGCGAACGACCTCGATCGACGAGGCCCAGAAAAAAGGGCTGCCGAAGGCCTACGGCATCTCCCTGTTCGTGCTGCCCACCAAGTCAAAGGGCATCGAACTTCAGATCATTCCCACCCACGGGATCGAGGGAATGAACCAGTTCACGATCTACTTCGACAACGTGGAGGTCCCCGCCGAAAACATGGTCGGCCAGGAGAACCTGGGGATGATGGCGTTGTTCAATTCGCTGAACCCCGAGCGGATTCTCGCCTCCGCGACGGCGGTCGGCATGTCGGATTACGTAATCAAGAAGGCGGTGGAGTATTCACGCGATAGAAAGGTTTTCAAAGACAGGCCCATCGGCGAGTATCAGGGGCTCCAGCATCCCCTGGCCGAATGCAAGATTGAAGTCGAAGCGGCGAGACTCCTGATGTACAAGGCGGCGTGGGCTTTCGATCAGGGTTTGGACCCGGCGGAAGTGGGGACGATTGCCAACATGGCGAAGTACATGGCCGCGGAAACGGCAATCAAGGCGGTAGACCGATCCATCCAGACGCATGGCGGCTATGGGTTCTCGGAGGATTACGGGGTCATCTGGTATTGGTCCGCCGCCCGGCTGCTTCGCACCGCACCCATCAGCAAGGAGATGATCCTCAACTACGTGAGCGAGCACGTGCTGGGGATGCCGAGATCCTACTGAAGTAGCTGTCAGCGATCAGCCGTCAGCGATCGGCTTCAAAAGCGGGATTGGGAAGCAAGACGGAAGTTTTCTTCGAGGCTGAAAGCTGACCGCTGGAAGCTGAGAGCTGCTTTCCCTATTTCGCCAGATCGACGTCGTAGCCGGACACCCATCCGGTATTGCCCTTGGGGGTTTTCACCTTGAACCAGGGGCCGTTTTGGCCGACGACAACCATCTGCGTTCCCGAGGGAACATTCTTCAAAACCTTCCCATTCTTTTTGGGCAGGGCACGCATGGGGATGGAAGGCTTGTTGGGAACGAGAACCTTTGATCCGGCCGGTTTGGCCGCCTCGGCAGGCTTCGCGGTCTCCGCACCCGTGGATGCCTCGGGTTTCTGCTCCTCGGCAGCCGGGGCTGCCCCGTTTGACCGGCCGGCGCCGTTCCCGTTGGAGGCGGCCGCCGTGGGCGCAGATTCAGATTCTTTCCCGGCTTCTACGGGTTTGTCGCCGATCAGGTAGCCCGTCACCCAGCCTTCGGACCCTGCTTCGTCCTTCACCAAGAACCACTGTCCCACGCGCTTGGATGAGGTGACCGGCGTATTGCGGTCTACACGGGAGACGACTTCATAGTAGTAGCTGGGCCCCTTTCGGAGTTCCGCGCGAACGGCCGTGACGAAGAATTTCTTATCCTGGGCGAGAGCGGGCGCACTGACCAAGAGGGTGAGTAAGAGGGCCAGGAAAGTCCGCATATTCATGGCGGGGCGTATTCTACCGTCAGCCGCCCTGATTTGACAAGAGCTTGGGATTACCGGAGTCTGCCGCGGTGACTCCACCCCCACCGGAATCTCAAATCTCAAGTTTCAAATCTCAAACGGGAGGCGGGGTGACGTTTCTTGAACGCGCTGCCCGATTCCTAGTTCGGCGCCGGATACCCATTCTCATGGTGTGGGCGGCCATTACCGTTGCGGCCACCCTCGCTGCTCGTCGGCTTCAGTTCGATTTCAATTTCGTGAGCCTCTTCGAGTCGAACGATCCCTCGGTGGCGCGCTTCCAGGACTACCGGGAGCGCTTTGGGGACGATGCCTCCTATGTCGCCGCTATCATCCAAAGCGATCGGATCTTCACGCCACAGGTTCTCTCGGGGATTCAGACCTTGGGGGCGTCGTTCTCCCAGACTCGCGGCATCAAGCGGACGGTGCATCTCATGAATTTCAAGGTGCCGCAGCCGGTGCGGGACGGATTTGAAGTGCGCCCGTTGGTGAAGCGACCGCCCTCCACGCTCGATGCGGCGGAAGAGTTGAAAGAGAAAGCACTCGGGCACCCCTTGATGAACGGGGCCCTCGTGTCCCCCGATGGGACCACGGCGGCCGTCATCGCGGAGTTCGACGATGATGTTGAAAGTGTGGGCGAGCGGGAGGTGATCCAGCGTGAGCTGGACCGGCGGGCGGGTGAAACCCTCTCCGGCCTCCCAGTGACTTTCTTCCTAACGGGCATTCCGGTCATTCAACAGCGATACAAAGATCTCATCTTCAGCGAGCAGGTCCGGTTCGTGCCGGTGGCGGCCGCGATCCTTCTCCTCTTCGTCTACGCCTTCCTGCGCCGTCCGGCGTTCATTCCCATCGCCGTGGTTCCCGTTACCGTCTCGGTGGTCTGGACGCTGGGGATCATGGCTCTTTCCGGCCGCGGGGTGAACATCATGAACCAGGTGATTCCGGTGACCCTCATGGTGGTGGGCATCGCGGACGCCATCCATCTCCTTGTCCGCTACCAGGAGGAGCTGGTTTCGGGTCGCACCCAACAGGGCGCCATTCTGAAGACGGTGTCCACACTGGGCAAGGCGTGTTTCCTGACCAGCTTCACCACCGCCGTCGGCTTTTTCTCGCTCCTCAGCGCCCACGCGAAGGTGGTCCGGGAGCTCGGTTGGTACGCGGGACTGGGCGTCATGCTTGCCTACCTGAATACCATCGTCTTGGTGCCGATCCTGCTCACGTTTACCCAGTCGCCTGCCCCTTCCGCATCTCCGCGACCGGCGCCGGGCACTTCGGCGGATTCCCAGGGGAAGCTCTCCGCCCTGCTCGGAAGAATCGGGCACAGTGCCCTCACACATCCGCGAATCGTTTTTGTCTCGGTGGCGCTCCTCACGCTGACCGGGGCGCTCGCGGCGCTCCGGGCGGAATCGCACCATCGGATCCTGGAGGAGATCCTTCCCAGCGATCCGGTCTATCGGGGAGTCATGGCATTGGAGGAGAAACTTAGCGGACTGCTCAGCTTCGCAGTGGTGGTGGATGGGGGTCATGAGGATGCCATCCTCGAACCCGGAGTCCTGCGGGCGCTTGAGGACGCTCAGCGTTTTCTGGAAGAGGCCGAGCCGGAGTTCATCAGCCGAACCCTGTCGGTGGCGGACGTGGTGCGCGAAATCCACGGGCAGATGGCGGGAGATTCGGGATCGCTGCCGGCGGAGAAGAAACTGCTTTACCAGTATCTCCTGTTTCTGGATCGGGAGACGCTGGAGCCCTTTGTGGACGAGGGATTCCGCCGTGCAGCGATCCGCGTCCGGGGAAAGGATCTCGGAAGTGAGCGTTGGCTCAAGTTGAAACCGGCGTTGGAGAAGCGCCTCACGGCCAATCTACCCAAGGGATACCGTGTATCCTTCACCGGAGCGTCGGATCTTGCCATTACGACGCTGACCTTCATTGTGCACGACATGCTCGTCAGTCTTTCCTGGTCCTTCGTCATGATCTTTGGGATTATCATCCTGCTTTTCCGGTCGGCACGGGTAGGACTCATCAGCATCCTGCCCAACATTCTCCCGCTCCTGACCACCTTGGGGCTGATGGGCCTTGCCGGAGTTCCCATCCGAACTGCATCCGTCATCATCTTTACGGTTTCGCTGGGCATCGCGGTGGACAACACGATTCATTTCATCGCGCGGTACCACGAGGAGCGCGGGGGGGGGCTGGCGCCGCGAGAGGCGGCGGAAAAGTCGCTCCACACGTCCGGACGCGCCATGACGATCTCCACCCTGATGCTGGTGTCCGGCCTGGGCGTCTTCCTGTTTTCCAATTTCCGGGCCGTTCTGGAATTCGGGATTTTCGGGGGGTGGACGTTGCTGGTTGCGCTGGTCTTGGATCTGGTCGTCACGCCCGTCCTCTTCGTCGCGTTCGACCGTCGCTGATCGTCTCAAGAGATCGGACTTTCGTGCCGATTATTTTCCGTACAGGTACCATGTTGCTCAAGTCTCGGAATGGATGGGTCGAAAGATGCTTTCCGGCAACAGGGTACGCACGCCCCGCCTTCATGCGGGATTTCACTTTGAGAGCGGGGCTGCCGTGCCGCGTGGACGCCCGTAACCGCCCAGGCACTTCTTCGACTCGGCACTCGGAATAATCTGCGTGACCAAGAAGAAAATCCTTTGGGTCGGGCGATGCTGGTTCGAGAAAGAACTCCGCCGTTCGTTTGATCTCACTGTCGTTTCCGGAACTGAACCCCGCGACGTGGCCCCGGACACATGCAACCTCTCGGTGGGGTCTCTGATGCGCACGCTCGGCCGCCCGGACCTTGTGGTATGGACGGACGGCGATCTGACGCATCTCGTCGATCTCGACGAAGTGGAGGTGCCGACCGTTTGCCTGATGTACGATCCCCACTTGCTGAAGGCATGGGCCGCACCTTATGCCGAGGTGTTCGATCACGTCGTGAGCACGCAAAAAGGATTCGTGAGCCAAGTGCACGGCGCCATCCGAGGTTCGGCCAACTGGTTTCCCTACTGGGCCGATCTGAACGGGCGCGCCGGAATTCGGCCAAAGCCGTTCAAGTCCCGGGAAATCGACGTGGCCTTCGTCGGGAATGCGGGCAAGCCAAGCCAGTCGAAGCGAGATGAATTCCTCCGGAAGGTGTTTGAGCGGCTGGCCCCGGGGGTCCGAGTGCACGTTGGGCCCGGTGATTGGCAGGACGTCTACTCGCGGTCCAAAATCGTGTTGAATGTTCCTGTCGACGGTGACCTCAACATGCGTGTGTTCGAGGGCATGGCCTGCGGCGCGCTTGTCTTTTCCCCACGTTCGATCCTGGGCACGTCGGATCTCTTTGAATTTGGAAGCGACCTGAAGGACTACGATTCCAAGGACGTGGAGCAAACCGTGGCCGAAATCGAAAGGGCCCTCCGGAACGGGACCCGATCCCAGGAGATTGCGCACAACGGATACCTGAAAGTGTCCGGCAACCATCTCCTGGCGCATCGAGCGCGCCAAATGAAGCTGTTGCTCGCTCAGATTGGCCGGGAGCGCCGGCCGAGCGCTCCGGCTCCGAATCGCTCCCTCGCGATGAGCCGGGCCCTCCTGTCCCTGGCGCTGGATCCGCCGGTCGTCCAATCCGAGGGTTGGCGATGGTGGTTCGACGATCGGCTGGCGTTGGCCGAAGGCAGGCTGAAACGGGCCGGGTCGGAGAACGCCACGGAAGCGATGTTCCTACGTGGGCTGCTGTCGTTCTTGAAAAAAGATTTGGCTGGGGCGGTGCAATCCATGCTGGCCGCCGGTCGGGACGCGGAACTTGAACCCGTGGCCCGCTACGGGGCCTCGCGCGGCTGGCGGTTGTTGGGGGAATCCGTGAAAGCGAATGCGATCTACCCGATCGGCCTCAGAGCGGGTGCGCTTGCGCGCCGGCCCCGTCGCTACTGGGATCTTCTCATCGAAGTACTGAATTTCAAGACGAAGGATTTCGTTGCGGCAGGTTCGAGCGGCGCAGGGTCGCGAGTGGTGCGGTCCCGGGTTCGGGAAGGCGGAAACGTCATCGACACCAGCCGGGCCGAACGGCTACTCCAACTTTCGAACTAGGTGCTTCCCCCCATGTTCGCCAAGGTTCCGACCCTTCGACAGGCTCAGGGTGAGCGGAGTTAAGGCCTGAGGCAACGCCGGAAACCGCTCGTGGTGAGGTTGTCGAACCACGGTCGATCGCAAGAAGACTTATGTCGGGTCCCTCACCCGTGCGGCTCGAGCTCGTCGACCAACTCAAAGAGGACCAGGATTCTCGCCTCGTATTCGATCTGGCCCTTCGAATCGACCGCGGCAGACCACCGGACGACTTCGACCTCGCGGATCCCCACGATCGTCTTGTAGGCCCTTCGCAGGACCTCCTCCACGGCGTCCTTCCAGCTCTTGCGCGAACGCCCGACCGCTTCCACCGTTTTCAAGGCCGGCATGGCTTCTTCCTCCGTCAGGTCCGCATCTCGTAGAACAGCAGACCCTTCTTTTCCGTCACCTTCACCCTATTCTGTTCTTCCAGGATTTCAAGGTGTCCCATCACTTCGGACATGGCCAGCATCATCTGAGTCTTGGCCCTTCCGCCGAAGACCTCGACGGAGAGCTGGTACGGGGTTCTCGGTCCGGATGAGAGGAGCCGCTCGACTTTTTTCGCCCTCTTGTCCTTGAGTACGTGGTAACGGCGGATCAATTCACGGTGATCGACGAACGGCTCACCGTGGGACGGATACGTCATGTCCACCTCAAGGTCCATGATCTTGTCCACGGACTTCATGAAATCCGACAGGGCCTTCGGTTTCGTTTCCTTCTCCGGGAACTGAAGCAGCGGAACCGGCGTGATCGTGGGGAGAAGGTGGTCGGCGGAAAACAGGACTCGGCGTTGCGGCATGTAGAGCACCATTTGGCCGTTGGTGTGGCCCGGCACGTGGATGACGCGGATCTCCTCGCCGGCAAAGTGCAGGACCTGGTCGTCGGACACGGTTTCATCCACATCCACGCTTTCGCGCACGTAGCCTTTGCTCATGTCGATGGAGAAGTTGACCATGATGAGTCCCATGGGCACGCCGCGCCTACGGAGATAGGCGGTGATGCGGGGGTACGCGCCGAACTCCCAGTTCCCACGCTCGATCGCGCGGATTTCCTTCTCGTGCGACACGACCTTCGCTCCGCTGATCTTCTTGATGCGCCGGGCCTGGCCGGCATGGTCGGGGTGTGAATGGGTCAGGAGCATCAACCGGATATCGGAAATGTTGCGTCCGAGATCGCGAATGCCCTTCTTGAAAGCCAGCCACGACGATCGATTGCGCGTGCTGGTATCGATGAGACAGAGTCCCTCGGGGCCTTCGATCAGGTAGAGGTTGACCGTCTTGACGGGGAACGGAACGGGAATCGTCAGACGATGAATCCGCGCGTCGGATCTCATGGGTGGCGGCGATGGTATCACGATTTGACGCACTGCACCATTTTCCGGACGGGCGCGGTCGGTGAGCTTTCCGTCGTTTTGTTGCAATCGGCCCGGCTTGGTGGATAATGATTTCATGCCGCTTGCGCTGTTGATTCAGGAAGATGCTTCCGATGCGGCGCCGATCCGGGAGGTGTGCCGTCGGAGAGGATGGGAACTGGTTCAGGCCTCATCCGCGGCGGCGGGAGCGGCGGCGACGGGATCGACGCGAGTGGACGCGCTCTTCGCCTGCTTCCGCACCCTCGGAGGGCAATGGCCGGAATTTCCGTCCATCAGCTTCGTTCTGGCCGCCCCCGATGAAGTTCGTCCGGCTCTTGCCGCCATGCAGAAGGGTGCGTTCGACTACATCCTCCGGCCCGCCACCGTTGATGAAGTTGAGCTGAAGGTGGCCCGGGCGGTGGACTCCGCCCGGTGGCTGGAGAAGAAAATAGAGAAGATTCTGGGCGGAGTGCGGAACGGCAAGGGCAGCGTACATCCGATCATCATGAGCGAGGTGGAGCGCGTGCTCATTCTGAAGGTCCTGGAGAAGACAAACGGCAATCAAGTCCAGGCCTCGAGCATGCTCGGCATCAATCGGAACACGCTGCACAAGAAAATCCGGGAATATCACTTGCGATGACCCCACCGCCCCTCTTGAAATTTGAGATTCCGAGGGAGGTGGTGGGATGACCCGTCCGCGAAGTCTCGCCCCGATGGTGTTCATGCTCTTTGCCGTGGTGGGTCTGTCAGGCGCCGTCGAGTCGGCGGGCCTGCACTCTGTTTACTTCGATTATGGCAGTTCCGCGCTGTCCGCCGAGTCCCAGAAGACGCTCGAACGTCATGCGGCGTGGCTCAAGGACCACGCGGAGGTGCTCCTGGAAGTTCAGGGATGGGACGACTTCTACGTGGGCAAGGGGGATGGGAGGCTTTCGGTGAAACGTGCGGAAGCCGTTAAGGAATTTTTGTCCAAGAAAGGGGTCGAACTGGATCGGATGACGATCAAGGATCGCGGAGCGGCGCCGTGGGATCCCACCCGGAAGAGCGATCCTCGGACCTTCCGGAGGGTGGACTTTCTGGTGATTGGAAAAAGATCGCCGACGCGCAGTACTCCGGAAGCCTCCGAGCCGATGGTGGAATCAGCCGCGCCTGCGTCGTCCACCGCCCCGCCCGTGGGAGCCGTGGAGCCGGTGCCGACCGAGAGCGCCCCGGTGAGGGAACCTGCCAAAACGGAGATACCTGTGAAAGCTGAGCCCACCGCCGCTCCGGAGCAGGCCAGACCGGCGCCACCCGTCGAACCGCCTGTGAAGAAAGAAACACCGCCCGCCGCCGTGCCTCCGAAGGAAGCTAAATCGGTTGCCTCCGCCCCGGAAACCAAGCCTGTGCCACCCTCAGCCGAACCGGAGAAAGTGGTCGTTGCCGCGCCGGCGAAGGAAGAAAAATCACCGCCTGTCGCCACCGCGCCAGAACCCGCATCGGCAGCGGCCCCGCCTCGTGGGACCTCCGCCGCCGCGGTGCCCGAACCGGAACCTCCCCGTGAGGAGAAGATCGAGCAAGCGTGGATGAAGTGGAAACCCTCGAATGTCGGCCCGAAGCCGCGCTGGGGTCACGGCATGGTCTTCGATGCGTCAAGCGGGCGCGTGGTTCTATTTGGTGGCACCAACGGGAAACTGGTTTTCGGGGATCTTTGGGAATTTGATCTCAAGAGCACACGCTGGTCCCCCGTTCAACCCGGGGGGGGGGATCCGGGTCCGCTCGCGTACCACTCGGCGGTCTACGATTCACAGGCCAAACGCATGATCATCTTCGGCGGATCGAGCAACCTGCGCGACACGACGGATTCGGTCTGGTCGCTGAGTCTGAAAAAGGGGGCGGAGTCCTGGGTGAAAATCGAATTCCCCGTGTCTCCCGGCCCGCGGGCCGCGCAGTCCACCGCGTATGATTCCCGCAGCCACCGGATGGTGATCTTTGGCGGATGCGCGAAGAATCTCAAGGCGTGCCTTTACTCCAATGACTTGTGGGAACTCGACCTCAAGGTGGGCGCCGAAACGTGGTCGCCGTTGTCCGGCGTCAACTCACCTCCCGGTGAACGCGAAAGCGCCATGGCCTTCACGCAGGCCGACGGCAACCTGGTGGTCATCGGCGGGTTCAACGCCAAAGGATACCTGAGAGACGCGTGGATCTACGATCGGAAGAAGAAGGTGTGGAGTCCGATGGAAACGCCGCTCAGTGCGCGGTGCTGCGCGAGCTATCATGAGGCTGCGAAAGGATCGGTGTTGTTCGGAGGGAACGACCGGCGGGCGTTTTTTCAGGATACGTGGTGGTCGAACGGGAAGGAGTTCAAGGAAATCCGCGAGCCCTCCATGCCGCAGGCGAGGGCCTTTTCGCGGCTGGTGCCCACGGGCGAGCCCAACATGTATTTCCTTTTTGGGGGTCAATCCCCCAGCGGCGCGATGGGCGATTTCTGGGTGTTGAAGCTGAAGTAGCGGTCAGCCGTCCGCTCTCAGCATTCAGCGGAACATGCAATCAGGGAACAGCCCGAAAAGCTGAGTGCCGATCGCGGATCGCTGAAAGCTTTTCTAGTAGAAGTAAAAACGGATGCCGAGCGACGAGTCGATGACGGATCTCGTTTCCTTGGCCAGACGGACGCCGGGTGCAGCCTCAACGAACAGTTCCAACGGATAGCGCCGCAACAGAAAATTGACGCCCAATGGGACACGGAGGAGAAGTCCCTCCAGATCCTTCACGCTCTTGTCGTTTCCCGTGCTGACATAGCTGAGACCGATTCCGGCATAGAGAGGAATGATATTCTTAAGGAGGGGGGCAATATCGTGCGCGAGGTAGCTGCTTCGTACGATAATCATCTGGTCGCTGCCGCTGCTGTACCCCACATCGAAGGTGATGGCCTTGGTTTCGCGGAGCCAATATTTGAAAGTGACACCGGGTGGGACGCCCGTGGTTTGGCCGTAGATGCCCGCGCCTGCGGTGTGGTGGGCAAATCCATTCGTGGCGGTAGCATCCTCATCCTCCACCGGGGAGGCGGCTGATGTGGCGGTCGGGGCGGGTTTGCCGGCCTGAGCCCAAGCGCCGGACGCGAACACCGCGGACAGGAAAAGGGCCGAAAGAGCCCTCACAAATAGAAGTGAATGCACACTACGAGTAACAGTCATCTCGCCTCCATGGGCACACATTAAACGGGGTTTGCCCGAAATTGTCAAGCAGAAAAGAGAGATGTGGGAAAAGATTGACGGCTATGCTTGACGCGGGTGGGGGGGGGTGGTACGGGGACAAGGTATTCACCCAGATGAAGGAGGTCAACGTGAAAGAGGAATTTCGAACTGAATCCGACTCCATGGGACCGGTGCAGGTTCCGGCGAAGGCGTACTACGGGGCGCAGACTCAACGGGCGGTGGAGAACTTTCCCATCAGCGGGCTCCGGTTTCCGCGGAGGTTTATCCGCGCGATGGGATTGATCAAGCGCTCGGCGGCGGAGGTCAATCTGAAGACGAAGCAGATCGAAAAGAAGCTGGCCGACGCGATCGTTCAGGCGGGCACGGAGGTCATGGAGGGGAAGTGGGATGGCGAGTTTGTCGTCGACATTTTCCAGACCGGCTCCGGCACGTCGACGAACATGAACACCAACGAAGTCATCGCGAACAGGGCCATTGAAATTCTCGGCGGGAAGATCGGGTCCAAGTCTCCGGTGCATCCGAACGATCACGTGAATATGGGGCAGTCGTCCAACGACGTGATCCCCACCGCCATTCATATTGCCGCGCTGGAGGCCATCGAGAAGGATCTGATTCCCGCGTTGGATGTTCTGCGCAAGGCGTTGGCGGACAAGGCCAAGGCGTTCGACAAGATCGTCAAGATCGGGCGGACGCATTTGCAGGACGCCGTGCCCGTGCGTTTGGGGCAGGAGTTCGGCGGTTACGCCACCATGGTTGCGCACGGGATCGATCGCGTGAAGGACGTTCAGAAGCGGCTGGCGGAACTCGCGCTGGGTGGGACGGCGGTCGGCACGGGGCTCAACGCCGATCCGGAATTTGTGAAGCAGGTGGTGAAGCGGATCGCGGAGGCGACGGGATTGCCGTTCCGCGAGGCGGACAACAAGTTTGAGGCGCTGGCGACGAAGGACGCCGTGGTGGAAGCGAGCGGGGCGATGAAGACCCTCGCATGCAGCCTGATGAAGATCGCGAACGACATTCGCTGGCTCGGCTCCGGTCCCCGGTGCGGGATTGGCGAGATCAAACTCCCGGATTTACAGCCGGGAAGTTCCATCATGCCCGGCAAGGTCAATCCCGTCTTGCCCGAGGCGCTCACCATGGTGGCTGCACAGGTAATCGGGAACGATGTCGCCGTGACGGTCGGCGGGCAGGCCGGCAATTTCGAGCTCAACGTGATGAAGCCCGTGATGGCGTACAATCTCCTCCAGTCCATCGAAATCACGTCCAACGTCGTCCGCGTCTTCACCGAGCGGTGCGTGAAGGGGATCGAGGCTGATGAGAAGCGGTGTGAGGAGTCGATCGAGAAGAGCCTGGCCATGTGCACCGCGCTGGCGCCGCATATCGGGTATGACGCCGCAGCGAAAATCGCGAAGGAGGCTTACTCGACCGGCAAGACCGTCCGTCAAATCGCCGTCGAGAAGAAGGTTCTGCCGCCGGATCGGTTGAAAGAGGTTTTGGACCCGATGGCCATGACCCATCCCGGAGTGCCCGGAGGCAAGAAACTTCCCGGCGGCGGGTAGGGGAGAGAACCTATAGAGCGACGACTCCCGCTTACCCTTGGTGGGAGCAGGCTACTTTCCGGTGAGTTTACGCCAGAGGAGGCGGAGGGGATCGTAGTAGCGGGTGGCGACGCGTTCCTTGAGGGGGATGATGGCGTTGTCCGTGATGTGAATGTCTTCGGGGCAGACTTCGGTGCAGCACTTGGTGATGTTGCAGTAGCCGAGCCCGGCCTCCTCTTTCAGGAATTGGAGGCGTGATAGGCTGTCCAGCGGGTGCATGTCCAGGTTGGCCAGCCGCACGAAGAACCGCGGTCCCGCGAACTCGCCGAGCTTGCCGTGATTGCGGATGACATGGCAGACGTCCTGGCACAGGAAACATTCGATGCACTTCCGGAATTCCTGGACGCGGTCCACGTCCGGCTGAAACATCTTCCACTCGACGTCTTTCGCCGGCGTGAACGGCGGAATCCGC
This sequence comes from Nitrospirota bacterium, assembly GCA_016180645.1. Lineage (NCBI taxonomy): Bacteria > Pseudomonadati > Nitrospirota > Nitrospirota bacterium. The sequence continues at coordinate 19,769 of JACPAV010000030.1, forward strand.
TTGTTCACTTCGTAGTTCTTGGAGACGTCCGTCACCAAATCCTTAATGAGAGGGAAGGCGCGCAAGGGATAGACGGTGATGGGTTCGCCGGCGGGGAAATCATCGATGCGCGTTTTGCACATGAGCCTTGGTTTTCCGTTGACCTCGGCGCTGCACGAGCCGCACTTCGCGGCCTTGCAGTTCCACCGGCAGGAGAGGTCGGGCGACAGGTAGCCCTGTATGTGGTGAATGGCGTCCAGAACGACCATACCGGGGCCGACGGGGACTGTGTATTCTTTCGCTTCGCCGCCGCGCGGATCGCCGCGGAACACTTTGAGAACGACCTCTTTCGACTCCGACACTATTTCTTCTCCTCGGCCATCAATTTCTTGATTTCATCGGACCATTCCGGGAGGGGTTTCGGCTCCACCTTGGGCTTGTCGCCGTCCTTCACCGCCACGAAATTGACCTTCGAGAACGCATCCTCCATCTTCGGAAAATCGGTTCGGGCGTGACCGCCACGGCTCTCCTTGCGAAGCAGAGCGCCGCGGGCGATGACTTCGGAAACGGTAATCATGGTGTCGAGGTCCTTGGCGAGGTGCCAGCCGGGATTGTACTGTCGGTTGCCTTCGACGGAGATCGTCTTGGCCTTTTCCCGGAGCTGCTGAAGTTTCTGGATGCCCGTGTTGAGATCGGACTCGCTGCGGAAGATGCCGACGTAGGTGGTCATGACTTCCTGAAGTTCGCGATGGACTTCATACGGGCTGGGGCCGCTCTTGCGGTCGAACGGGGCGAACAGTTCCTTCTCGGCGCGGTCCACCGCGGCGTCGGGGATCTTTGCTTCGGGAGTCTTTTTTCCGTATTCCGCGGCATACAGGCCCGCGCGTCGGCCGAAGACGATGAGGTCCGACAGCGAATTGCCGCCGAGGCGGTTGGCCCCGTGGAGTCCAGCGGCGCATTCGCCAGCGGCGTAGAGGCCAGGAACGTTGGTGGCCTGCGAATCGGCGTTCACCCGAATGCCACCCATCATGTAGTGCATGGTCGGTCCGATTTCCATGGCCTGTTTCGTGATGTCGACGTCCGCGAGTTCCTTGAACTGCATGTACATGCTGGGGAGTTTTCGCTTCACGTACTCGGCGGGCATGTGGGAAATATCGAGGTACACGCCGTCGTGTTCGCTGCCGCGGCCCTCTTTGACTTCGTTGTAGATCGCGCGGGCGACGATGTCGCGTGGGAGAAGTTCGGGAGGCTTGCGCGCTGTGATGGGACGCGCCTCGCGGATTTCGGTGAGCCACTTTTCGGCTTCGGCTTCCGTATCGGAGATCTGTCCTTTGTAGCGTTCCGGGATGTGCTTGAACATGAAACGCTCGCCCTTGTTATTCTTCAGGAGGCCTCCGTCGCCGCGCACGCTCTCGGTGACGAGGAGACCGCGCACGCCGGGAGGCCAGACCATGCCCGTGGGGTGGAATTGGACGAACTCCATGTCCATCAGCTCCGCGCCGATGTCGTAAACCATGGCGTGCCCGTTCCCGGCGTACTCCCACGAATTGGATGTGATCTTGTACGCCTTTCCGGATCCGCCGGTGGCGATGACTGCCGCCTTCGCCTGGAAAATCATGAGCCGACCGCTCTCACGCCAGTAGGCGAGGGCGCCCGCGAACCGTCCGTCCTCTTTGAACAGGTTCGTGACGGTGCATTCCATGTAGACGTCCACGCCGAGCTGGACGGTGCGTTCCTGGAGTGTGCGAATGAGTTCCAGTCCCGTGCGATCGCCCACGTGGACGAGTCGGCGGTACTTGTGCCCGCCGAAGGCTCGCTGGAGGATGCGGCCGTCCGCCGTGCGGTCAAACAGCGCGCCCCATTGTTCGAGTTCACGGACGCGCTCCGGCGCTTCCTGAGCGTGGAGCTGCGCCATTCGCCAGTTGTTGACGTAGACGCCGCCCCGGAGTGTATCGGCGCAGTGCGTTTTCCAGTCGTCCGAGGGATCGATGTTGGCCATTGCGGCCGCGATGCCTCCTTCGGCCATCACCGTGTGGGCCTTGCCGAGGAGTGATTTGCAGATGAGTCCGACCGATGCGCCCTGAGACTTCGCTTCGATGGCGGCACGAAGGCCGGCGCCGCCCGCGCCGATGACGATCACGTCGTATGGGTGCGTTTCGTACTTGTCCAACTTGATTCCTAGAAGAGGCGATCGAGATCGGCCGGGATGTAGCCCATCGCGCCGAGTCGAACGTAGAGGTCCGCGATCGTCACCGAGATGAAGCTGAGCCACGCGTACAGCATGTGATGTTCGTTGGCGCTGCTGCTGGCCTTCCACACGGCATGGCGCTGTTTCCCGCACCAGGCTTTCGCGAAGCAGTCGAGTCCACCGCCGAGCATGTGGCGGGTGGCATGGCAGGAGAAGACGTACATGCTGATGCAGGACACATTGGCCAGCAAGACGAGTGTGCCGATGCCCACGCCCAGGCCATCCTCAAATCTCACGGCGAGATAGACGTCGTACCACATGGTCGCCAGCGGAATGAGACCGATGATCAGGATGTAGCGGTGGAGGTTCATGAGGACGAAGGGGAACTTGTTTTCGCCGCCGTAGTTGTGGCCCCACGGTTCCTGCACGGCGCACGCCGGTGGGTGCATGAAGTAGGCGCGGTAGTAGGCTTTCCGATAGTAGTAGCACGTGGCGCGGAAGCCGATGGGAATCCACATGATCAGAATGGCGGGAGAGAGCGGCCACCAACTGGGTTGGAGCAATGGGGAGTAGATCGGGGAAACGTACGGGCCCCACTCGTAGTTGTTGCCGAGAAACGTGACGATTGTGGCGTAAATGATGAGGCATGCGAGGGCGCTGCCTTGAACGAGCGGGGCCACCCACCACGCGTCTTTTCTCTGGGTGAGGCCGTATCCCGGCGCTTCCATGGAGACGGTTCCGTTGCCCATTTGCGGGCGGACCATAGCACTCCGATAAACACGTTTCAATAGACCTCGGTCAAGTATTTCTCTGCGGCGAATATGGCATTCGAGCGGGTGGGGAACCATCGGCGTGCTATAATATTCAAATGCAGCGAATGCGGAGAAAAGCCGTCGATCGCGGAGCCTTACTCCGACCCTACCTCACCGCGTGGCGGGAGAGGCTGGCGCGTCAGGAGCGGTTGGCCGAGAGGAAAAGGCGAAGCGCGTTGAAGGAGGCGGTGGATCTGGCCAAATACTTGGCGAGGCGGTACTCGGTTCGTCGTGCCGCCGTTGTAGGCTCGATCATGCGCCCCGGCGATTTCCGTGCCGGTTCGGACATCGACCTAATTGTGTGGGGACTGGCCCCGTCCGCCCTTATTTCCGCGTGGGTGGACGTGGAGAAACGGACTTCATTCCCGGTTGATCTCATCGCGTGGGAACACGCAACCCCCCGGCTCCGTCGCACGTTCTTGCGCGAGGGCCGGGTCATTTTTGGCGCCGGTGCGAACTGATCCGCAGCGCTGGCAACGGCTGGCGGAGGAAATCCGTTCGGATCTATCCGAGCTGGATGCTCTGGTCGTGGAAATTCACTCCCACCTGAAGCACGCAACAGGAAAGAAGCTGTCCGACCGGATCACCGGAGGGAAACTGGTTCATGATGTCTACGGAAAGGTGGAATCCATCCTTGTCAAGATTGCGAAAGATCTGAACGGGGGTGTTCCATCAGGAGATGATTGGCACCAGCGCCTCCTGAAGCAGATGGCCATGCCGATCCGGGAGGTTCGTCCGGCCGTGCTTTCCGAGAAAACCCGGGCGAGCCTCGAAGAGTACCTGCGATTCAGGCACGTCTTTCGCAACGTGTATGCGATGTATCTGGACTGGGCTCCCATCCGGCGGCTGGCGGCAGGGACGCCGAAAGTCGTTCGGTCCGTTGCCTCCGACGTCGATCGGTTCATCGGGTTCCTGTCGAAGCTTGCTTCCAGCGCCGGTTGAACAAGGAGTAACCATGTCGAAAACTCAGCGGAAAGTTCTCTGGACCCTTCTCGTGCTCCTCGGTGGATTTCTGCCGGTGTGGTGGGGGTTGGTCTACACGGGGTATTACGACGACAAGATGTCAGCAGATAAGATTGCTTACGCCAGATCTTTCATTCTCTCTGACAGCTTCCTGATTCTCCTGACGGTCGGATTGATTTACGGAGTCGTGAAAAACTGGGTGTGGGGGTACGTGTGCGGCTTGGTGGTTTGCGGAACCGGCTTCTACATGGCCATTCACGGCGTGCACGCGATGATCGTCGGCACGTTTCCGCGTGACCCCGTTACCGTCTGGCTCTACCTCTCGAATATTGTGGGTCTGCCCATCCTCGGCCTGATCCTTCTACGCAGTCTCCGGAGGACCATCGGCGCGCTGCGCGATGACTGACTCCTTCCGGGGCGATTAGTCAATAAAGAATGCCTGACCCCAAACCCCAAACCCTCAAATCCGTCGGTAGGCCGGCCCTGCGTTGCGCCGCTCAGAACGTCAGTCGATGCGATGGATCCAATCGTTCGCGAATCCACATCTTAATGATCGCTTGCCGGGAAACATTGAGTTTGACGGCCTCACGATCAAGCAGGTCTACCATCCATGATGGGAAATCAACGTTGACTCTCTGAACGATGGTCGCACGCTTGAGATCCAAGAATCTCGAGATATCTTCGCCCCGGTCGAATTTTTCATCGAAGGCCGTGGCTTGGATTCTCCTGCTATTTTTCTTTCCCCTGGATGTGGCTTTCATAGATTCTCTCCAATCGGCGATCTGCCCGGTGGCAGCTGATGAGCCTGATTGTTTCACCTTTCCGTGTGAAGACGGCGGCGTAACACTTGCCGCCGATCTTCGCCAGGATCAGGCAGCGGTTCTCGCCCGCGACGTTCTTGGCCGGGATGATGATGTGAGTAACATCCCATAGGCCTTGGGCCCATTCGAGATCGACTCCGTGGCGCTCTCGGTTGAGTTGGCTCTTTGCGGGATCAAATTCGAAGTGCTCCATCCATCGATAATATAACAGTTATACCGGGCAAAAGCCATGTGCGACTCGCGAATCACCCTCCCTCCGGAAAGCAGGAATTGCCTCGTGTCGAGAGTTGAACTCCAAGCCGCCCGTGGTTCCACGTGCTTGGGCGTCGGAGTCAGTACGGTATGAACTATGCGCACTACCGGCGTCTGTTGGAGGTCTTTCCCCTGCCTCGTCCCTACATTGCGCGCCCTTCTCGGTGGCTTACGCGTCAGCCGGGTGACCTGCTTGGAAGAGCCGGATGCCGGAAATCGGCCCGTCCGGATCTGTGAGGGTGAAATCGGGCAACCGATGAACTACTCGACCAAGCCCCCTTGAGGGCACAGAGATCAAGCTGGTCCGCTCGATCGCCGGGTTAGATCGGAACCCTTCCAGTCCACAAGTGCAGTGCATGAGGAAGCTGATGCTCCGGGGTACCGCGAAGTCGGCACAACTCGCGGACCATGCCCTCTGCCACCTCCAGTGCGTTGACGGCGTCAGCCAACGTTAGGGTGTCCACCACCGATGTGTCCGCGAGCCCCTGGATCACGACACCGGGTAGATTCAGGGTTTCGTGGGAGCTTGTAAAGTGCATCAGTGCGTTACGACGCTCCTTGAGAGCGAGAAAGGCTTTGGGCGTTGGCGCTGTGAAGTCTAAGCCCTTGCCGAGAACATCGGCAGGCCAGGTTCTCAGTTTGCGGTCGAGCGACCTTCTCCTGTCCAGATCGTCAAGGACGCGTTGCTTGTGCTGCATGAATCCTGGTTCACTGACAACTACGCGAAAGAAGATGTTCAGGAACGCCTCGACGACCGTCACCGCCAGCATGATGCAGAGTGCAGCGTCCTGCTTCAGTTCCGTTCCGTCCCTACTGTGGTTGAGGCCTCCGACGAGGCGGCGGAGAGCGTCGAAGTACTGCCATATCATCCGGTTCGGCGAAGAGAGATTCATTGGCCCGCGCTCATCATGTGCGATCTAACGCCCAGCATCAGCTGCGGCGCGAAGCGCCGTCAGCTGCATGCTGTTGTTGGGCAGCAGCCTCGGGCTTGCCGAGTATGGAGTAAAGCTGCGCAGCGAGGGACTCACGGTTTTCTGAAAAGAGCCGAACCCGATGTCCGTTTGCGCCGGACGGATGCGGAAAGCCTGAGAGCCACCGTCCAGCGCGAACTCGGTTCTCCACGGCGAGAAGCTGAAGAACCTCCTCGACCGATCTTCCGAGTGGAACGAGCACCGCGTTCGGTATTGATTCCAGCTCACTAGCAAGTATCTCACGGGCGAAGTCCATCAGAAACGGGGACTGGCTTGGTCGCGGGTTCGTTCCAGTGTAGTTGCGCGTGCCGACGAAGACGGGATACCGGAAGGCGGACGTGGTATGAAGGAGCGAGCGCGCAACTCCGAAGAGATCCGAGGAGGACTGGATGCTGAGGAGCCGCGGTAGATCGAGCGCGTCGAGCATGCGGGTGAGGTTCACTCGCATCGAGCCAGCAAAACTGGCGCGAAGTTTTGCATGCCGACAGGCATCCTCTTCCGGGTTGCCCGCAGCAAGGGCATCCCGAACGGTTCGGCACGCGATCTCCATTTGCGTCCAACCCGGCGTGATTCCGAGGATGATCACCTTCGCTTCGGGGTTCTCCGAGTCGAAGGGACAGTAGAAGACACGAAGAGCCCCTTCCTTCGCGATCTGCAAGGCAGGGACAAGGAGATCGGTGTGATCGTACCGTTCCCGGGATGGAAGCGATGCGAGGAACGGGCCATACCTCTCAAAGAGCGACATGGTTCCCGGCTGCCCAACCACTGATCAACTTGCCATTTTGCCCTGATAATTCAATATTGGAGTGGTTTTCGGGGTTCTTCGGTCTCCGATGGAGGGGATTCTCAGTCCTTTTCTGAGACGAACCAGAATCCAACCTTCCAAAACGTCTATGAGATTCCGGCGGCATTCTTCCAAGGAGCGACCGGTTGCCCACACTCCCTTCACGCCTCTGATCTCGCCGTAATAGGGATCGCGGCCACGAATGCGCTCATACCGCGCGCGTTTGAGGGCCGCTTCAACGTACTCGCCGATCATGGCGCCCATGCTATCACCTGTTTCTTCCCGTTTCACCCTCAGCCTGATAGCGAGTGTGGGCTAGGTGGAGGACGGGATCACTTCCGCGGATGTGGGTGTCCTGCCCGAGGCACCCTGGATTCCCGCCTTCGCGGGAATGACACTCTGAAGATGTCGCCCTGTTGTCCGGTGCCGGTGCCTGGCATGACTTCCTGACATTCCAGCAGGATCTTCGATTTCCTCGGGCCCCCAACCGGAGTGGGATGATTCTCCACACGCACAGGAGGAGAAGCCTGCCAAGTACTCCTCACCCTCACGCGGCCATTTTCAGAAGCACCTCGTTGATGACCGTTTGATAGCCAACGCCCCGGCGCTCCGCCTCTTGCTTGGCCCATACAGCGACCCGGGGATGAAGACGAATGGAAATGGGCAGATATTTGTCTCCATTCTTGGGCGGGCGGCCGCGACTCCTACGCTTGACGCCAAGCTTATGTTCGATGGCTTTGTGGGCGGCTCGCACCTCCTTGTCCGTAATGCGTCTGGCCGACTCAAACGGGAATTCCCTAAGTTTCTTCATAGCGTCTTCTCTCCTTTCGAATTGCCTTTCGAGCGCTGATGATCCGATAGACATTTCCAAGCTGAATCACCGTGAATACCACGACGACGATACTGCTGTCCGATTGGCCGATGAGCCACTCTCGAACTTCCGCCGGAGTAGAATGCCCCGGGTCCGGTGCAATCAAGGCATATGGATCATCGAACGCCGTGATCGCTTTCTCAAAACTCAGCCCATGCTTCGCGAAATTGCCGGCTGCCTTCTCCGGGTCCCACTCAAACCTCATTAATAGTATATACTTGAATTAGGAGCAAATATCAACTGAACAGTTCGTACGGTGTTGCATCCGATGTGCTCTATTTTCCCATCAGTGGGGTCCCATCAGTGGGGGCATGGGACCTGACACTATTGCTCATGCCCGATCGTGGATAGGGACACCAGTGTCGCATCTCCGTTGACCCGGTCCTATTTGGGCGGCTGTACTTTTCTCGCGGCCATGAAGATCCCGGTGCTGTTGGAGAAGAATGTCGAAGGCGGGTACACCGTGACTTGCCCGACACTCCCCGGTTGTATCAGTGAGGGGGATACGCGTGCCGAGGCCCTGAAGAATATCCGCGAGGCGATGATCCTCTACCTTCGGGCCGTCGCGAAAGAGGAGCAACTGCTCCGCTTGGAAAAAGACTGCCGCGCTGAGATCGTCCAGATCGCGTTGTAGACGCCGCGTTTGCCGCGGATACCCGGCAAGGAGGCCGTCCGCGTCCTCCCGCGCGCCGGATTCGAAGTTTTCGATCAGGAGGGGAGCCACGTTTACCTCCACAAGCGCGTGGGTGATTCCTTTGCGGGTCGAGTAACCATTCCCCTTCACGGCAAGAAAATTCTGAAACCGAAGACTCTCAAGTCGATTCTCCAGCAGGCAGGCTTGAAGGTGGAGGATTTCATCAGGTTCATGTAGAGGCGCCGGAGTTGGGGGTTGGTGCGTCGGGGATTCGAACTGAGGCCGCGATGTGACCCCCTCACCCGCACCCGCCACTGAATCGTCGGGCAGGCCCTCTCCCTTAGGGGGAGAGGGGAAGGTTCTTTCCTCATCGACCTTCCCATGCTTGGAGGAATAGGACTTTGCCGGAAAAAGGGGCGGAAGGAATTGCCGGGGAGGGCGGAGGATTTGTTTCGATTCGGATAAGTTGGCGCGGCGCGTCAAATTCGGGCAAAACGGCGTTGCGGCAGGGACTTAAACTTCAAGGGACTCGGCTGGCACGGGAATTGACATAAGGGGGTCGGCCATGAGTCTGATGATGCAGGGGATTTATATGTCCGCCGCAGGCGGAGTCGTTCAGGAAGAACGCCTCTACCAAACCTCCAACAACATCGCGAACCTCAACACCTCCGGCTACAAGAAAGACACGATGGCCTTCCGCGATTGGCTGCCGCCGTATGGGGCCGAAACTTACGGCCCGAAAACCTTCCCGCCGTTCCTGCCGGTCACGTGGAGCTCGCTCGTTTTCAAGGATGACAAGCTGTATCCCTACACGGACGAGATCCGCACCGATTTCTCTCAGGGCAACATGGAAGCGACACAGAACCCGCTGGATCTTGCGATCGAGGGCGAAGGGTTCTACGCCGTGCAGACGCCCGGCGGCGTCCGCTACACGCGCGATGGGAATTTTTCGATCAATTCAGATGACATGCTGGTGACCGCGCAAGGGCTGCCCGTCCTTGGAGAAAAAGGCCCGATCAAGATCGACGGCGAGGACGTGACGATTTCGCGCGACGGTGTCGTGATGGTGGACAAGGAAGAAATCGACAAGCTGAAGGTCGTCCGTTTCTCCAAGCTCTTCGGATTGAAGAAAGTGGGCGACAACCTATTCGAGAACATCGATCCCGAACAGAACCCGGCCGGTGAGGCCACGAACTTCACGGTTCGCCAGGGGTTTCTTGAACTGGCGAACGTGAACGGGATCAAGGAAATGCTTCATATGATCGAGCTGATGCGGGCCTACGAGACGCAGCAGCGGGCGATGACGAGCCAGGATCAGATCAACGGGCGCGTCGTCAACGATCTCGCGAGGGTCTAAGGGTGACACAATCGAGGACGTGGCGCGTGACGCGTGACGCGGGGCGCGAAGGAGGGAGAAGATGATTCGGTCGCTGTATACGGCGGCAACGGGCATGCATGCCCAGCAGATGAACGTGGACGTGATCGCCAACAACCTGGCGAACGTGAACACGGCCGGCTTCCGCCGGAGCCGCGTGGAATTTCAGGACCTGTTCTATCAGACGCTCCGGGCGCCCGGCGCGCCATCGGTCCTTCTCGGCACGGAAGTGCCCACGGGCCTCCAAGTCGGCCTCGGCGTGCGGCCGGTGGGCACCAAGAAAATTTTCATGCAGGGGACCTTCGAGAAGACGAACAACTCCTTCGACATGGCCATCGAGGGCAACGGCTTCTTCCAAGTACGCCGCGCCAACGGCGAGATCGGATACACGCGGGCCGGGTCTTTCAACCCCGATTCGCAGGGACGCCTGATGACATCGGACGGCCTGCTATTGGCGCCGGAAATCACGATTCCCAGCGATGCGATGCAGGTGAACATTGAGAAGGACGGCACTGTCTCCATCATGGTCGAAGGACAGATCGATCCCGTGGAAGTCGGCACGCTCGAGATGGCGCGATTCGTCAACCCGGCGGGTCTCCAGGCCATCGGCGACAATCTGTTCCTGCCGAGCGCCGCGTCCGGTGAGCCGATCGTCGGTCGTCCGGGCGAAGAGGGATTCGGCCAGCTCTCCCAGGGCTTCCTGGAAACTTCGAATGTGAACACAGTGGAAGAACTCGTACACATGATCACGGCCCAGCGGGCCTACGAGCTGAATTCGCGCGTCGTCTCGGCCTCGGATGAGATGCTGCAGACGGCGAACGGACTGAAACGATAAACGGGTAGGCGAGTAGCGGGCTAGACCCAAAAGAACAGGTGGAATGAGGCGATGAAGGGGAAAGGCATTCAGGCGGACGGCGCCCAGCGAGCGCGAGCGACGGCCTCACTTGCCGAATCGGCGCCGCCCATCCATGGGACGGCGCTCGTAGCGGCAGGTGCCGCACCGTCCTGGCTGGCGGGGTGTGTCTTCATCCTGCTGCCGGTCCTCCTCTGGGGCGCCCCGGCGACGGCCTTGACGCCACCGCAACCGGCCTCCTCGACCAAGCAGGAGGCGATCAGCCCCATCCAGCGTCAGGCTGAGTCCTACATACTCTCGCAGGTTCCGGAGTTCATCCAGGTGGAGTCGATCGCATGGACGGGCGTCCGGATCCCCACCGATGTCGGAGAAGACGTTCAGATCCGAATCTCACCGGCAGCCCGGTTCACTTGGTTCGGGCCACAGAGACTCCTCGCGGAATACCCGTCCACGAGCGGTCGCGTGAGAAAGCTGTGGCTGTCCTTCGAAGTCCGCGGCCAGGCGCGGGTCGCCTGCGCCGTGGAAGGTCTGGCGCGGGGCAAGGTGCTGAGCGATGCGAACACCCGGATCGTCGCGGTGCCACTGGCGGAGCTTCCACCGGACTACGTGACGGACGTATCGGCCCTGGTCGGCCGAAAGGCGCTGCGCCAATTCCGCGAGGGAGAAATTCTTTCTTCCCGGAGTTTCGAGCAGATTGCGGATATCCGACGGGGCGAAAAAGTAGGCGTGATCCTCAGCCAGTCCCGCTTCACGGTTGAAACCGTGGGCGTGGCGCAGGAGGACGGCCGTGTGGGCGAGGTCATCTTCGTGAAGAATCCGGAGTCGGGCAAGACGTTTCTCGGGCGGATCTTGAGCGATCACCGGGTGGAGGTGACCCTTTGAAGAAATTTGAGATTTCAAATCTGAGATTTGAGATCGAAAACGGGGAGGTGACACCATGATGGAAGAGGAAGAACCCCTTACGCCGTGGGGAAGAAAGACCGTGATGGATCGCGGCATGTTCGCCGCGGGATCGATCCTCGTGACGATGGCAACGGTGATGCTGGGCTTCGTCTTGTTCGCCGGCTGCGCAACGCCGAGGAAGGATATCGGGACCGACGTCAGTTCCAAGATCGCCCAACAGGTGGCGGTGCTGAACCGGCCGCACTACGAGGGATCGTTGTGGACCGAAGGCAGCTCCGCCGGATTCTTCACCGATGTGAAGGCGCGGGTGGTAGGCGACATCGTGACCGTGCAGGTGACGGAGAGTTCGCATGCCAAGAAGCGCGCCGGCATGAAGTTGGACCGCGAGGGCGGGATCAGCGGCCAGATCGAGGGCAAGGATGCGGTGATCCCGATCAAAAGTGCGAAGGGCTCCCTCAAGATGGGAAGCGATTTGAACTCGACCGGAGAAACCCTGCGAAGCGACGACGTGGTGGCGAGCGTGACGGCGTTCGTCACGGAGGTCATGCCGAACGGCAATCTGCGGATTGAAGGTCGGAAAGACGTTCGTGTCGACAGCGAGAACCAGTTTATCTACGTGGCGGGCATTATTCGTCCGACGGACATCACGCAATATAACATCGTGACGTCCACGGCCCTGGCGGACGCCAAAATTGAGTACAGCGGTGAAGGCGCGCTGTCCGACGCCTCGCGTCGGGGGTGGCTCAAGCGCGCCCTGGATTTCGTTTGGCCGCTGTGAATCGTGATGAGTGATGAGTGACGTGTGATGAGTAGGACCATGGAAGACCGGAAAGAGGTTTTGTCCGAGGCTCCTGTCGCTTCACTACTCACCGTTCACTCTTCACGAGAAGAAAGCCCCCTTGCGTCGGGTCCCCCCCACCCGGCGCTACCTCCATTGAGCGGGCCCCCACGGATGGGGGCCCGCTTTGCTCCTTCGGTGAACCCGATTCCCGAGGGTCGTCCTTTTCGGCGACCTAGGGAAGGGTCGGGGCGCCGTAGGGGTGCCGGCCACCTCCTCTCTTCCCATGCGCCTTTGCCGGCCGTGGGAACAACTCTCCACCCCGATGCTCCGTCGGGGCGGTTTCCATCAGACCTTGGCCGTTTCCCTCGAAGCTCCGGCAGCCACTCCAGCTCGCCGGAGGCTTCACTCCTTGTGGCCACGGGCCCTCGGGAACCAAGGATGGTTTCCCGGAAAGTTTCGGGATTCCCGAGGGCTCTCCTTGCCCCGCTCTTTTCCAGGATTTCCCACTTGGGATCTCGGATCTCAAGTTTCCTGGCGGACGCGGACCTTGCCTCCCCACAAGGAAACGGCGCGCTCGCGGAGCGAGCTTCGGGGTCCGCCCTGGAGTGGGCGGACCACTCAGATCGATTGTCCCTCGGCGACGCCCACGCGGCGTTCCGCGGGAATCGCCTGAGCATCCTTCCGAGGCTTGCACACGCTTTCGCGTCAACGGGGATCGACCGCGACCACGGTTTGCAGGCCCTTCCCGGGCTTGTGAAGAGGATGTGGTATCTCTTTGCCTGTTTTTTGTCTCTGGCTTTGTGGGCCGGGATGGTATTCCCCATCCCGGCCCGAGCCGAGCGGGTAAAGGATTTGGTGGACATCGCGGGGGTTCGGAACAACCAGCTCATCGGCTACGGCCTCGCGGTGGGTTTGGAGGGGACGGGGGATTCCTTCTTCCGATCGAATTTCACACAGCAAAGTCTGGCGAATTTCTTGAAGAAGCTCGGCATCCTTCTGGACGAGCGCACGATCCGCGGGCTGCGGCTTCGGAACAGCGCCGCCGTGATGGTGGTGGCCACGCTCCCGCCGTTTGCCCGGCAGGGATCGCGCATCGATGCGATTGTCTCCTCGGTGGGCGACGCGGGCGGCCTTCAGGGCGGTACCTTGCTTATGACGCCTCTCAAGGGCCCGGACGGCCGTGTGTATGCCGTGGCCCAGGGGCCGGTCTCCGTCGGGGGGTTTCGCCCCGGAAAGGTCCCGGTTCGGGGGGAGAGAAACTACTCGACCACCGGCCGCATCTCCGGCGGGGCCATCATTGAAAAAGAAGTCATTGTCGATTTGGAACAGAAAGAGCAATTGACGCTCGTTTTGATCAATCCGGATTTCACGACTTCGTCCCGCATCGCTCAGGCCGTCAACGCCGGCCTAGGAGGCGACGTGGCGAAACCGATCGATGCGACGGCGGTGGCCGTGAATATCCCGGACGATTTCCGGGGCAACGTGGTGGATATGGTGACCGCCATCGAGGCCCTTGAGGTGGACGAAGGCGTGCGGGCGCGGATCGTTCTCGACGAGCGGACGGGAACGGTGGTCATGGGCGAGAATCTTCGGCTCAAGTCCGTGGCCATTTCCCATGGGGACCTTCATATCGCCATCAAGGAGGAGCCGGAACCTTTGCCGCTCTCTCCCAACGAGAGTATAATCGTGCCCCAGGATATGAGTGAAGATGGCTCCAGGAAGGAGCAAGTCTTGTTGCTACCGCCGGGTCCCACGTTGGGGGAAATCGTCAAGGCGCTCAACACCGTGGGGGTCACCCCGCGGGATCTGATCGCCATCCTCAACACCCTTCGCGCGGCCGGCGCCCTCAACGCCCAGATTGATTTGATGTGAAGCCTCGCTGCCCCTGGAGGATTTCAGATTTGAGATTTGAAATTTCAGATTTGGCCGAAGGCGGTGGGGAATGAAGATCGATCCCCAGACAAGTCTGACGCTCCTGGGTGAAAAACTTAAAGGCGAATCTCAGAATTCGAGCCTTCAGGGCCTTCAGCGGCTCAAGAACGGGCTTTCCCCCCCGGGCCCCGGAGACCAACCCCCCGTCGATCCGGCTCAAGCCCGCAAAGCCGCGGAAAACTTCGAGTCGTATTTTCTGTTTTACGTTCTCAAGGGAATGCGCGAGGCGTTTACCGACGGCGATCCCCTCCTCGAAGGCGAGGATGGCGGCGGGTTTCAGGGCAGTGTTTTCAAAGAGATGATGGACGAAGAGTTGGGAAAAACGATGGCGCAGAACGGCGGAGTCGGCCTCGCCGACATGGTTCTCAAACAGCTCGGCGTCCCCTCGGACCGAAATCTTGTTTCGCCGTCGCGCGCCGGCGCAACCGTCGTACGCTCTCCCTCTTCGGCCACCGGGTTGCAGAAGGAGAATCGAGAAGGCTTGCGGCTGAATCGGCCCGTGCCCGGCGCGATCACGTCGTCCTTCGGCACGCGCGCCGATCCGTTCACGGGGCGGGCGGAAAAGCACGAGGGCGTGGACCTCCGCGCGTCGGAAGGTGATGACGTGCGTTCCGCTGCCGCGGGAATCGTTGTCTTCAGCGGTGAGAAGCCGGGATACGGCCGCGTGGTGGAAGTCCTGCACGCGGACGGCTACAGCACGATTTATGCGCATCTAAAACAGCCGCTCGTTGAGCGGGGTGATTTCATTTCACGTGGCGGACTGGTCGGTCGGGCCGGGGAGACCGGTCGGGCGACGGGTCCCCACGTACATCTTGAGCTGAAGAAGGACGGGGAGCCGATCAATCCGGAGCCCTATCTTTTGGAAGCCTGAACATATTGTAACAGCCGTGGATACTGGACGACCTGGCCAATCGGAAGAGGGATTTCCTTGCAGGG
This sequence comes from Nitrospirota bacterium, assembly GCA_016180645.1. NCBI lineage: Bacteria > Pseudomonadati > Nitrospirota > Nitrospirota bacterium. Next base: position 34,824 of record JACPAV010000030.1, read on the forward strand.
AATGTTTGTTTCCGGTTCAAACCTTCACAAAGTGCCGAAACTTACAAAACCTGTTAAAGTTCATGGATATCCTTCCGATAGACTAGACTGAGGAGAAAGGAGAAAAGGCCAAATGTCGCCCAGAATCACCGGAATCGGCTCCAAGCAAGTTGAGCAGCTCGTTTCGAACAAGGTTCAGAAGCGGGATGACCGGGTAAAAGCCGACAAGACCGAAACGCGCACCACCGAGGCGGGTGAGCGTGTTTCCCTTTCCGAAGCGGCCCGAGAGGTCGCCGCGGCAAGGAGCAGGGTCGAGCTGATCCCGGACGTCCGCACGGAACGAGTCGAGCAACTGAAGGACGCGATTTCCAATGGCACATACCAGGTGGATGGACGGGCAGTGGCCGAGAAGCTCCTCAAGGAAACTCTGCTCGACATCCTCTTGTAGTCCCGGCTCCGCCGTCCGGCGGAAGATTCGGGGGGACCGCGAATTCCAAGGAGGGAAGTATGGCCGGTGCACCTCTGCCTCGTTCCGACTTCTTTAACGAACTCACCACCGCTCTTTCGCGTCAATGCGAAGCGCTGGACGCGCTGAAGCAGAAATTGGAGAACCAGAAGGAGCAGTTGATCCGCTTCCAGGTGGATGACCTGGAACAGAGCAACGCCGAGATCGCCGAACTCACCGCCCGCGTAGCCACTCTTGAAAAGGACCGGTACGTGTTCGTCGCCCGGAAGTTCGGCCGTTCAGAGATGAAGCTTTCCGAGATTGTGGACGTGGCCCCCGTGGAACACGGGGCCCGCCTCCGGGAGATCCACGCCCGCTTGCGCTCCCTCTCGCGTGCCGTGGGCCGCTTGAGCACGGCGAATGCCGATCTCATGAGGAACGGCGCCGGTCTCGTGGAGGGGATGCTCAACTTGTACCGTCACTCGCTCAACGCCCGGCCGGTGTATGAGCGGGAGCGGATCGTCGATACGGTGGGACTCCAGGGCTCGATGGTGAGCACGAGGCTGTGAGTCGTGAAGAGTGAAGGGTGATGGGTGAAGTGAAACTCCGAAGGGCAGAGAGAATTCGACCCATGAATTCATTCTCATCACCCCTCACACATAACGCATCACGGTAGGATATGCCCGGAATTGACGACATGCTGGGAATCGCCACGCAGGCGATTCTTGTCCACCGCGCCACCTTGGAGGTGGCCAGCCACAACATTGCCAACGTCAATACTCCCGGGTATTCGCGCCAGAAGGCGTTCTTGGAGAACAACGGGCCGAACGACGATTTCTTCGGCAAGATCGGCACGGGTGTGTTCCTCCGTTCCGTCAAGCGCGAGGCGGACATCTTTCTGAACACGGAGATCTACTCGAACACCTCCGGGTTGGGGAAACTCCGGGCCCAAAGTCAGCAGCTCCAGAGGCTGGAGGCGATCTTCAATGAATCCGTGGATGCCGGCGTCAGTAAGGCGATCAAGGATTTCTTCTCGGCGTGGAACGACCTGGCCAACAAGCCGGAGGGAATCGCGGAGCGGAATGCCGTGCTGGAGCGGGGGAAGGTTCTTCGCGACACCATCCGGCGCACCCGGCAGCAAATCGACGACCTCAATCGCCTGCTTTCTTCCCGGCTGAGCCAGGTGGTCGCCCAAGTCAACACGTACGCCCAGGAAATTCGATCCCTGAATGTGCGTGTGGCCAACACCGAGGGCCAGGGTTCGTCCGCCAACGATGAGCGGGACCTCCGTGAACAGAGAATGAAGGAGCTTTCGGAACTGGTCAGTTTCCAAAGCTACGAGGACCCCGTTACGAAGATGGTCAACATCACGGTGGGCGGGCTGCCGCTCGTGGCCGGGAACGTGAGCAATTCCCTCTCCTCATCCTTGAACACGTCCGGCAACCTGATCCTGAATTTCGTTCGCCGGGATGGGAGCACTCAGGCCATTACCAACCTGATCACCGGCGGGCAGGCCAAGGGGCTGATCGACTTGCGTAATACGACGATACCGGACTACCAGTCACGCCTCGATACGCTCGCCCGCGAGATCATCGAGGAGGTGAACCGGGTGCACACGCGCGGCGTCGGTCTCGCCACGGATTCCACGGGCAAATCCGCCGGCTTTACCTCCATCACGAGCAAGTTGGCGATCAAGCAGAGCCTCGCCCTGGGCACGGCCGTGACAACCGCCGGGAGTCCGTTCTCCCTCGTGGACGGCGGGACCTTCACGATTCACGCCTACGACTCCACCGGCCAGGTCATTGCCCAGCGGACGTTCACGATCGATTCGAACAACAGTTCGGCAAGCTTGAATTCGGGCACGGCCGTCCATTCCTTCCCGGCCGGCACGCTTGTGGAGCTCGCGATGAACATCAATACCACCATGGGGGCGAATCTGACCGCCACGGTGACCACCGTCGGCTCGGGTACGGCGCTCCTCACGCTCGGCACGGATGCCGGCACGTCCTATTTCACCTTCAGCGAAGACTCCAGCGATCTCCTGAGCGTCCTCGGCATGAACACCTTTTTCTCCGGGGACGATTCCCGGGACTTCGACATCGATTCGGTGGTCTTGAACGACGTCAACCACATCAATGCCTCCAAGGTGGACCGACGCGATTTCATGTCGAACGCCGTGGCGTACGGCTCGGGCGGTCCGCTCGGGGGATCCGGCTTCAGCTTGGGATTCGGATCGGCTTTCACGCCCGGGACGATGACGATTGACGTGTACGATCAGTTCGGGAGCGTCATTGAAACCAAGTCCATCTCCATCCGCGGCCAGACGCAGCTTGTCAGTCTGGATGCCGGGACCACCGGATACGGGATTGACGCCACGTTCGAGAACCTCGAAGCGAGCGTCAATGGAGGCGGAACGCTGATTGGCATCCGCGCCATCGGCATGGGGAAAAGTTTCGTGATTCGGAACGACACGTCCAGCTTCATGCAAAACCTTCAAATTACCGGGAACGTGCCCGGCCCGCGCAATTTTTCCCAGGGCGACAATCGGAACGCGCTGGAGCTGTCCGCTCTCGAAAGCGCCCTGGTGTTGAACGGAAACACGCAAACGTTCAGCGAATACTACTCCGACTTCCAGGCGAAGGTCGGCTCCGAGGTTCAGAACAACCAGCGGAACTTCGACCAGCAGGAGCTCTCCGTCGAACAGCTTGAAGGATTCCGCGATGAGCGCGCGGGTGTCAACCTCGACGAAGAGATCGCGAAACTGATCAAGTATGAGCAGGCGTACAATGCGTCGGCGCGTCTGGTGGCGCTGGTCCAACAGCTTACGGATACGCTGCTCAACATCATCGGAGCGTAACGGATGACCGACCCCCGCCTCACGCCTAACGACTCACGACTTACGGTTCGATGAGCTTCCTTCGCGTCACACAGAATCTGATGTTCCGGAACATCAACACCGACATCCAGCGGAATTACAACCGGCTGGCTCTCGACCAGATGAAACTCGGATCGGCCAAGCGCGTCAACAAGCCGTCCGACGATCCCGTCTCCATCGCCCAGATCATGGAGTTCAGGAAAACCATACGGGAGGTGGACCAATTCGACCGGAACATTGAGCAGGCCAGAAGGTTCCTGCAATCCAGCGATTCAACGCTCGACTCCGTGCACACCATGCTTGTCAGGGGCAAGCAGTTGGCCATTCAAGCGGCCAATACTCCGCTGAGCGACTCGGCCCGTGACGGCATGGCCAAAGAGGTGGAAGAAATGCAGAACGAGCTGGTCAAGCTGGCCAACAGCCGGCAGAACGGCCAGTACCTTTTCGGCGGATCCAACACCAAGACGGCCACCTTCGTTACGAGAACTCTTTCCGAGAACGTGTCGACGACTGAGAATACCCGATTTCGAGTGGTGACCTACAACGGGCAGGGTGTGGACGTTTCGGATGCCAACGACATCGACACGGACAGTCTCACCGCCGGTTCGACCACCGACGAACTGCCGGACGCGACCAGTTCCGTCGCGGCGGGCAATATCGCGAATGCCACCTTCTACACGACCACCGGAGCGCCGGTGGCCACTTTCGGCGCGGGCGCCACGCAAAACCAGGTTCGTACGCTTCCGAAATTCTTCGATCCCCTGGAGGTCCAGATCACCTTCGGGAATAACGGCCGCCTCCAGATCAACGAAACCGGCCGGATCTTCACGGGCGATGGGACCAATGACGATGGCGACAGCGAAGTCAATCTCTTCAAAACCCTTGACGACTTCCGGATCGCCCTGGAGAACAACAGCCTCGGCGCCGGAGGCGTGGGCGGCATCCAGGCGCGCATTTCGGAGTTTGATTATGGCATGGATACCATTCGCGAGGCCCAGGCGAGGATTGGGTCGCGGCTGAACCGGGTGGAACAGGCCGGCTCGGCCCACGAGAATATCCGGCTCTCGGTTCAGGAATCGCTCAGCAAGCAGGAAGACTTGGATATTGCGGCCACGATCACCGACCTCCAATTGGCGCAAGTTGTGTATCAGGCTGCGCTGGCCAGTGCGGGGCGGATTTTGCCTCTCAGCCTCCTGAACTTCATCTAAGCGATGAGCCGATTGCGCAGTCTTCTTTCCGGTCTTTTGACCCCACGGCCGAAAGGTGCACGCGCCCCGCGTCGCACGATCGCACTCCGGGCACGACAAGCCATCAAGGAATCGCATGTCCTTCGCGGGGTGCGTCGCCAGATGGAATCGACTCTTCCCCTGGCGGCTCCCGTCTTTACGCACTTGCTGGACGCACCCCTCGATCGCGCGCGTTCCAACGGGAACGGGCACGCCCGGAGGATTTCGCGCCCTCGTCGAAAGAATCCTCTCGCCATGGTCCTCGGCTTCACCCTCCCGATCGGCAACGGCCGCGGCTCCTCCCGCCTCCATATCCGCACCCTCTTCCGCCTCGAACGGTAGGCGCTACGAGCAGACCCTTAACCTGAATCCGGCGTGAAGGTGAGTATATCACAGCTGGATTCCTTGCTTGGCGAGGGGCTAGTGCGTATTCTGAGGGGATGGGCCGTTTCTACG
>JACPAV010000031.1 GCA_016180645.1 Nitrospirota bacterium
GGCAGCCGCCTCCATCGGTGCAGGAGGCGAAGAGGGTGAGTAGTAAGAGGCAAGTGGTGAGTGAGCGGACGCGGGCGTAAAGCCCGCGCCTACCAAGATTTATCGGCGAGGGAGGATCAGTTCTCCGGGGTTCTCCGGGGTTCTCCGGGGTTCTCCGGGGTTCTCCGGGGTTCTCCGGGGTTCTCCGGGGTTCTCCGGGGTTCTCCGATGCTCCCCATGCCGTACCCTCCAAGCATCATTCCACACGAGATGACGCATGAAGCCACTGTTACCCCACGCTCCTCAGGCTGTCAAGAACAAACGACACGAAAAATTCAGGCCCGTGACAGGGTGTTAGTTATCTATCGGCAATTGTGGCGGCCCTTTCCGCCTATCGTGGACATCCTGTCCACCCAAAAGGTCGAAAGGACCGTTCCCATCACGGTCACGGCCCTTTCCGCACATTGTGGACATCCTGTCCTCCACAAGGGTCGCCCCCTCCGCCACGCACCGGGGGCGGCAAGATGTACAGGTATTCAGATGGTAGCACCGCCGTCGAGGACGAGGGTGTGGCCCGTGATGTAGGCGGATTCTGATGAAAGCAAATAGCATGCGGCGGCAGCTACTTCCTCCGGGTCGCCCATCCGATCCAGAGGGGTGTGTTTCATGACTTCGCTGTAGATCGCCTCGTTCTCCCAGAGAGCCGAGGAGAGTTTCGTCTTGATGAGTCCCGGCGCGATCGCGTTCACGCGGATTTTCCGGGAGGCCAATTCGAAGGCCATCGTCTTGGTCAAGTGGATGACGGCCGCCTTGCTGACCGAGTACACGCCAAGTCCCGGCATGGGACGGAGGCCGGCGGTGGACGAGACGTTGACGATGGCGCCCCCTTCGGTCATGTGGGCCACGGCAAACTTCGACATGAGAAAGTAGCCGCGCACGTTCAGTCCGAAAATCTTGTCCCACACTTCCACGCTCGTATCGAGCAGCATGGACATGGTGGGGTTCGTTCCCGCGTTGTTCACGAGACAATCGATGCGGCCGAAGGTCGAATGGGCGGTCTCCACAAGTCGCTGGATCTCTTCCTCACGCCCGACATGCGCCGGATGGACAAGGATCTCGGCTCCATCGCGCTTGATTTCGTCCGCTGCCGCGCGAAGCTCCGGTTCCTTTCGGCTCGTCAGGACGAGTTTCGCGCCTCCCGCCGCCAATCCCGCGGCAATGGCCTTCCCGATGCCCCGCGAGGCCCCCGTCACGATCGCGACTTTGTTCTTGAAATCATAGATCTTGCTCATGTGTATTCCTTTCGAAGTTATCAGCGGTCAGGCCGACAAGAGGGCGGGGTGAACCCCGCCCCTACGAAACGCCTCCCTACACGCAAAAACTTTTGCCGGGCGGCTTAGAGTGCGTCCGGACATGTCCAGAAATGCCAAATGAGCCGGTTCGTTGCCTGGGAGCAAGCAGCGTGTAGGGGAGCAGCTTTAGCTGCTCCCAAGCAGGGAGGACCTGAATGTCCTCCCCTACGGCAGGTGAGTTTCCGGACGCACTCTTAGTGGACCCGCCGCCAGCTTTCACGAGGCACACGGCGTTTCAGTTCCGGATGAAGTATCCGTGCCAATATCTCGACGCCGTCCACGATGCCGGGACCCGGACAGGCGAAATACCGCTCATCCAACACGAAGACGGGTTTCCCCGAACGGTAGGGCAAGCGGCCGGCCCGCCACCACCTTTCGCTCCGTAACTTTCCCGACGAGATTGATGTCAAACAGCACATCGGCAAGGTTTTTCGGGGACAGGGAGAGCACCTTGGGCCTTACGGGAAGCCGGTGCAATTCGCGATTCAGCTCCGGGGTTGTCAAAGAACACACGTGGCAAAGGTCCTGAGTGATGATCACGTCGGGGCCGGCCTTGGCGAGAAACTCCCAGTCCAGATCGTAGAGCGGCTGATGATTATTCATCATCTCCCGGACCTCCGCATCGATCTGCGCGCCGTTGCCGTTCCCCACCCGCGCGCGCAGGACCACGCGCTTGCCCTTCACGTAGCACTTGTCCGTCACACCGATGAGGGATTTCTCCAGGCCAAGCTTCCGCAGAATTTCCGTCGCGGACGGGAGGAGCGAGACGATTTTCATGCGAACGCGCTACTTCTTCAAATCGGAGGGGGCTTGGCTCAGGGTAGTGAGATTGGTCTCCGGGACGAGGTAGACAAGCGGTGAGCCTCCAAGAGTGACGTGTATCTTCCCATCCTTGGCCTTGCTGCCCCAGAGGAATTCTTTTCTTGATCCGTCCTTGAGGACGAACGTCGACTTGAGCCGCCGGTCCTTGAATCCGTAGCCTTTCTTGGCTTCATCGTAGATCGCTTGATCCGCTTTGAGGTTCGCAATGGTGGAGCACACTTCCTGCGCGACTTCCTTCTTGGCGTCCGCTTTTTCAGGAGCGACCAACTCCCAGTCCCCGTTGTCTTTCTTCTTCGCGGTCAGCGTCTGTTTATGCTCCAATGTGAATTCCGTGATGTCATCCGGCGAATTCCGGAGTAGCCGTTTCTCGTAGAGCTCGTCGATCGGCTTGCGCAGGCCGAGCACGACCCCCTCGGAAATCTTGAATACGTTCGCTCCGTCGTCCACCTGGCCGCGGTAGTGGCTCTGATCTTTCTCGCGCGAGAAAATCGCTTTTCGCTTTCGGCCGTCCTTCAGGGTGATTTCCACCATTCCCACCGGCGCGGTGAGAGTCGTTCCTTCCGGCTCGAAGTCCGTGAAGCTGAAATTGACCAGGTTGGAGGCGATACCATTGAGAACATCCGCATCCGCCGGCGCCTTGTGCGGCTCCAGGATTTGCCAATGGGAGTCATCCATTCGCTGGAGCGCGGTAGCTTTTCCTTCCCAAGACAACGACAACCGGTCGATCTCGTTCTGCGTGAATGAGAAAAGTTTCTTATCGAGCCAGTCGGAAGGCGCCGACCGGAGAGTGCTGCGAATGGGGGCGGAAACGCGATACACTTCATCCTTTCCCGACACCCGGAGAAACGTCCGGCCACCCGGATCCGTCTTGCCGATGATGATGTCCAGCGCCCCTTCCCCCTTGGGGCCTCCGCCTTTGATCTCAGTTCCCTTCACCTCGCTCACCTCGAACACGTCGTGCTTGCTCTTGTTGCGCGACGCCACCTCGCCTTCCTTGAGTTGACCGAGCTGATCGAGAAGGTTTTTCACAGCGGTCTCTTCCGCCTTGTAGTTCCGTACGGTTTTGACCTTCCACCCTTCCGCTTCACGAACCAGTTCCGTAGTGCCCGAAGGCGACTTGATTTGGAGTGACGACCACAGCTTCGTATCGACCGACTTGAGGATCTCGACACGGCCCGATGTCTCTTTTTCGAACAGGCCCATCGGGTCCTGCACAAAAAACGCGGTGGCGCCGAGGATGACGATGGCTCCCGCCAGGAGGAGGTAGATCTTCTTCATCAGGAGGCGGCGGAGGCCTGTTCGCGGAGCTGGGCGTATATTTTTTGCTCGCGCTTGCGCAGATAGTAGCGAAGGAGGCCGTAGGCAATCAGGAGGAAGGGCACCAAGACCGTGACCAGTATCTTGATCGTCATCCGTTCGTTCTCGGTGGTTTCCCGGAGAGGGCGGTCCACGCCCACCTTCGAGCGGATGCCGATCAGATCCTCCCCCAGGGTAACCCAGTCAACCAGGTTCATCATGAACTGGACATTCCCTCCCGTGCTCCGATCACGAAGGGCTTGATTGGCCAGGAATTCCGAATCGCCGATGACGACGACTTTGCCGCTGGACGTTTCTTCCAAGACCGACCGGCTTTCCTGAACCGACTTCCCGGGGATCGGGGGCGGGGTCTTCCCTGCGTAGAAACTCTTGAACTTTCCCGTCAGCGCGGCGGCGATCACGAACGATTTGCGATCTCCGGTCGGCGACTGCTGGGGGCCCACGTTGAACCACCCGCCCTGCTGGGACCAGGCTTTGTCCGTGGTGGAGAGGAGCTCCTCCACTTTCAGGCCTTCCTCCGTCTTCTTGAGGAGGTCGAGTGAGCTGGCCCAATACAGGAGGATCGACTCCACGCCTTTCACCGCCGGATTCTCTTTCGACATTCCGGTGGGAAGCACCTTGATGAAGAACGGATAGGGCACGGTGAAGTTGTAGTAGCCCTGCGAGAATGAGGCCATGCCGGCGCTCACATCCTCCACCAGGTTTGTGTTCACGCGCACACCGTAGTGTTCCAGGAGGTCGCCCAAATTGTGCGGCTTGGGGTTGGCCATGAACGTTTTCTTGTCCAAATCGACCGGATCGAGCAGGAAGACCACGGATTTTCCCTGCATGAGGAACTGGTCGATTTCGAACTTGTCCTGGTCCTTCAGATCCTTCGGGGAGGCCACGATCAAGGTGTCCGTTGTGGCCGGGAGGGGAACGCCGCTGCTGGTGTCGTGGGTGTCCACGCGGTAGGACTGATCGAGGACCATTTTGAAATGCTGATAGTCGTCTTGGAGGTCTTTCTCACCGTGTCCCGTCAGGAAGGTTAGGCCGTGGTCCTTCTCCGACATGACGCGAAGGATGGCCGACATCAAATCGTATTCCATGTTGGTAATGTCTTTGACGAACGGAATCGCCTGGGACTTATCCAGGTAGAAGACGCCCATGCCGATGTACGCCTTGAGGGCTTCCAACTTGTCTTTGGTACGGACCGTGAGGGAGAGCGGTTGGATCCCGAGTTGATTCACATCGGTCCGGGCCTCGTCGCTGTTGTCCGGGTCCAAGAATCGGTATTGGAGCTTGCCGCGGGAGTGGGCGCGGAATTCGCCAAGGATGTCCCGGGTGCTGCGTTCCAGACCGGCGAGTTCGGGTGGGAGCTTCTTGGAGTAGTAGACCTTGATCGTGACGACGTCATCGAGCGAGCGGAGTTTCTTCTTGGTCGAATCGGACAGGGTGTACATGTTCTTGTCCGTCAGGTCCGCCCGGAAGAACAACCGCAGAGAGACCAAGTTCGCGAGGAAAAGAACGGCGGCGGCCAGAAACGTCAGGAGCGAGTATTGCCCTATGGTCTTGTATTTCCGACGCGCCTTTACCCCGCCCATGCCGTCAACGTACCTTTCAATCTTGATTTCAATCGGGCCATAGTGCTCCCAAAATATTTCAGGTGCTTCTCCCGCCGCCACGCGTCGTCCGCCGACCGGAACCCTTCAAAGTAAATTAGCTCAAGGGGTCGCATTCGCTTGGTCGTCACACTTTTCCCCCTGGAATGTTCTTCCAGCCGTCTTCTCAAATTGTTCGTGCACCCAATGTAGAATTTGTCGGTCGCCCTGCTGCGAAGCAGGTATACATAGTGCCACCTCGATTCGGCATGGGCGGGGATCACCGCCATCGCCGCACCTCGATCGCGTATGTATTGAGGAGCAAGCCCAGGATCATGATCGAAAGGAAATAGAGCACATCCCTTGAATCCAACAGGCCGCGCGCCACGTTTTCGTAGTGGCTCGACACACCCAGGAAGGAGGCGGCCGACACGAGGAAGCCCGGCAGCGCGGACAGGATGATGTCGTCGCTCAAGACATAGAGGAAGAACAGCGAGAGCGCGGTGAGAATGAACGCGATGATCTGGTTCTCGGTGATCGAGGAGAGGAAGCAGCCGACGGCGATGTAGGCGGACGCCATGAGCAACGCCCCCGCATAGCCGCCGAGGATCGGTCCCCAATCCGGGTCGCCGAGATACGCGACGGCCGCCGGGAGGGGGAACGACAGGGCCAGCGCGATCAGCACGAAGGCCACGCCGGCGACGAACTTTCCGAGCACGGACTGCACGGTGGTCACCGGAAAGCTCATGAGAAGCTCGAACGTGCCCATCTTCCGTTCCTCCGCCCAGAGGCGCATGGTCACGGCGGGGATGAACACCAGGAAGGTCCATGGGAGAAGGACGAAGAATGACCGCATCTCGGCCTGGCCGAAGAGAAAGAAAGAACGGAAGAACAGCCAGGTGGAAAAAGCCAGAAACACGGTGATAAAAACGTAGGCGATCGGCGAGTTGAAATAGGTGAGGAACTCTCTTCGCGCGATGGCCCAGGTGGTCTTCATTTCGCCCTATTCCTTCGTCGTCAGTTTAAGGAAGATGTCTTCCAGGCTCGCCTGCTCGGCGTGGAGCTCTCGCAACGCCCATCCATTCTGCGAGGCGGCCTTGAAAATCAGCTCGGCGGTCTCCTCCGGTTCCGAGCAGCGAATTTCGTACCGTCCGATGCCATCCACCTTGATCCCCATCGAATCGGCGGCCGGCCGAACGTCGCTCACGCCCGAGATGGATCGAAGGTGCTGGAGCACCTGGGCTTCCTGCCCCCGGATTCTCGCGATGACCGTCCCTTTCGAGCCGACCCGATTCTGGAGCTCTCCCGTGTTGCCGATGGCCACGATGGAGCCCTCGTTGACAATGACCACGCGTTCGCAGGTGGCGTGGACTTCAGGGAGGATGTGGGTCGAGAGAACGACGGTCTTTTCCTTGCCGAGCGACTTGATCAGCTCGCGGATCTCGATGATCTGCTTGGGATCGAGCCCCGAGGTCGGTTCGTCGAGGATGAGAAGTTCGGGATCGTGGATCAGGGCCTGGGCCAGCCCCACGCGCTGACGGAAGCCCTTGGACAGTTCTCCAATCGACTTCTTGAGGACATTCTCCAGACCGCACTTCTTGATCATGATTTTCATGCGTTCGGCGCGCCGGCTCTTGGACAGTTTGCGGACGTCACCGATGAAATCGAGGTAATCGGACACGACCATATCCTGGTACAGCGGATTCGTTTCCGGGAGGTATCCGATTTTCTTCTGGACCTCGATGGGATGTTCGAGAACGTCCACCCCTGCCACGGTGGCCTGACCGGCGGTGGGCTTGAGATAGCCCGTGAGAATGCGCATGGCCGTGGTTTTTCCCGCGCCGTTCGGCCCGAGAAATCCCACGATCTCGCCGCGGGAGATCTGAAACGAGATTCCCTTCAGCGCTGGGAACTCGCCGTAGTATTTCGAGAGTCCTTTCGCTTCGATCATGATTTCAGTACTTCGGATGAGGGATTTTATGAATTTGTCACCCCTTGTCAAATGGCCGCGCGCCATCGGGGGGGAAGGGATCAGCGAACGAAGAAGTCCTCGGGGCGGAAAGGGGAAACGCGGATGAGGCCGGCCAGGGCCGGATGGACCTCCTTGAAAGCGGTGTGTATTTGACGGGCGATGTCGCGATAGGAAAAGTGGCCGCTGGGCTTGCTCCGGAGTTCCACCAGGTACTGGAGCTGTTTGAACGTCATCTTGAACAGGGCGCGGCGACGGAAGGAGAGCGGCAGGACGTATTCGACGGCGGCCGGGACGTCCGCGTGGAGGCGTTGGGCGAACTGGATCACATCCTGGTGAATTCGATGATATCGTTCGTGCAGGCCGGCTTCGTGGACCTCTTCCGGCGTATCGTATCCCAGTCGATGGTCGAAGGGCTTGAGAATCTGAACCATGTTCCGGTGCCGGTGGAGGTCGCGGAAGGAGCCATTGTCCATGCAGATGTCGAACACGAGCTCAAACCCTGCCGCGGTCTCCCGGGGTGGATCGTCCTTCGGATCCCGATCTTCGAAGGCCAGGGCGACCAGTTCGTCGCGGAGTTTGGGTTTGCTCCTGAGAAAGCCCGCGATCTGCCCGAAGGAGTGAGGCAACTCCGAATAGAGGAGCCCGGCGGCCATCTCGGCCTCGATCGAATCCGGATGGCACAGGGCCACGCCGCGTCCGCCTTCCGGCCCCGGCAGGTCCCGCAGTTTCCTCCCGATCCACTCCCGCATGCGCCCCCGCATTCGGCTCGCATAGGGCCGGGCCTCAGCGTATTTCACCAGCGTGGGCAGCGGGACGCAGTCTTTGTAGGTATGGAAGTCGATCTCTTTCCGGAGATCGCCCGTGCTCCAATCCGCCGCCCCGGCCTTGGCCAGAGTTTCCCCAACCCGGAGATGCACCGGATTGAGCGCGGCACGAGCGGTGAGCGCCGATTTCATTTCGCCGCCAATTTCCCGCATCTCGGCGAGTTCGTTGCTAAGCAGACGGGCGATGTGACGCTCCAGCGTTCGACCGCTGGCCACGATTCCAACGCCCGTCAGAGTGGACGAAGGCAGGAGATACCGAGCCAGATCGAAGGCCTTGGCCTTCACCGTTTCCTGGAAGGCCTTGTCGTCCATCCGCGGAGAGCGGGTTGGACCGAACTTGGCGGCCAGGAAGGACACGAAGGAGTCGTGGAAAGAGCGGTACTCTTCGAAGAGCTGGGCACCAAGCGATTCGTAGGTCTGCTGGTGTGGGGTGCCTGCGATCTCCCGGGGGGTGTGGAACGAGGCGTGGGTAAAATCCATGTAGCGGGTTGACCTTTCCTGCGCATCCAGCAGGGGTTCGTCCAGGAGCGTGATTGCGGCCACGATCGAAACATGTTCGACCGCAAGGCCCACGTGCGCCAGGTCGGCAATCGAGGCATGGCCGTACTTGTGATAGAACTGTTCATAGAAGGTTTCCGCTCGTTCCTGGCTCAAGGTGAGGATCCAATCCGCGAAAGAAGTCTCGGGTTTGGAGCGGGAAAAACGCGCGAGGGCAAAGCCCTGCACCTCGGGAAGCGCGCCGATGACGACCGTGACCTTGCGTTCCATCGTCCCCTCCGCTCAGCTCCGGGGGCGACGAAAGGAAGAACCATAGGGTTTCAGCATCGGGAAGATTTATGACGGAATCACCGTGGGGCGTCAACTTCCCGGAACCGCGAGGCCCCATTCTCCACTTGAGTTTTGCCCCCCCCCATAGATAATGAAGCCACACCATGCAGGATCCTGGAAAAAGACTCCTTCTCGTGGAGGAAGATCCGGTCTATGGAAAAGACCTCGTCGAGGTCCTCGAACACGACGGCTGGCGCGTGGATTGGGCGAAGAGCGCGAAGGAGGGCATCTCCGCGTCGTTGGACGGCCTCGCGCTGGTCATCGTCGATGCCAGCACGGAGGACTTCTTCACGCTGGAGCTCGTTCACACCCTCTCACAGCAGCGGCACGTCCCGCTCGTCACCATCTGTTCACGGTCGGATATGGAGTTCACCGACCGGTTCCTCCAGGACGGCGCGGTGGACGTCATCATCCGTGAAGACGTGCCGGTGACTGCCTTCCCACTCATGCTCATTCGGAGCCTGTTTCTTCACACACAGGACGACGAACAGAAACGGCTGACGGACCGCCTCCAGGGTCGCTACTGGCTTAAGGACGAAGGTGAGGCGCGCGACGCCTCCTCCGAGCTGTATACCCAGGCCTACATGGTCGAGCTGCTGCAATTGGAAATCGCCCACGCCCGGGCGGATCGCATTCCCGTGGCCGTCCTCCTGCTCTCGGTGGACCAACTGGCCCATCTTCCGGCGGGGGACTCCGGCCCAAAGAACACGGAGCTGTATCGCCAGGTCGGCCGGTTTCTACGAACCCAACTTCGCACGATGGATCTCCTGGGACGGTACGGGGCGGAGGAGTTTCTGGCGATCCTGCCGGGAGCCGATGTGGAGGGCGCGGAAGGGGCGGCCCATCGGCTGGTGGAAAAGTGCGGCAAGGAAACGATCGCCGACGATCAGCCTCAGGCCGTCACCCTGAGTTGCGGCGTAGCCGTTTACGACCCCCACACGGCCCCCACCGGAGAAGGGGGGAAGACGGACTGGTCCACGCTTATCGAGAGGGCGGAGAAAAGTCTGCACTCTGCGAAGAAGTCGGGGGGCAGCCAGGCGGGTACAGCGGCGGCTATCGAGGCCGAACCTCGATAGCCGCCATGTGCCGGAGTTCCGGCGGAAGGGCAAACTCGATGCTCTCTTCGGCGGTCCGGATCTCGCGGATGGAGATTGCCCCCAGCTCTTTCAGGCGCTCGATGACTTTTCGCACGAGATCCTCAGGCGCAGACGCCCCGGCTGTTACGCCTACGCACTCGGCGCCCGCCAACCACTCGCCTCGTATATCGTCCGCATTCTGAATCAGGTGCGCGCGGGCTCCCCTCGCCACCGCCACCTCCACCAGCCGGTTGGAGTTGGAGCTCTCCGGGGAGCCGACCACGAGAACGACCCGGGCTTCTTCGCACAGCTCTTTCACGGCGTTCTGCCGGTTTTGTGTCGCGTAGCAGATGTCGTCCTTTTTCGGCTCCCGCAGGCCCGGAAACCGCCGGCGAAGCACCTCCACGATCTCTTTCGTATCGTCCACGCTGAGCGTGGTCTGAGTTACGCAGGCCACGCGGTCGGGATCGGGGACGCGCACCTCCTGCGCCTCCCTCACGGTTCCGATGACCTCGATGGCATCCGGCGCCTCGCCCAGTGTTCCCTCCACCTCCACATGAGTGCGATGGCCGATGAGCAGCACCCGGTAGCCCGAGCGCGCCAGACGAACGGCCTCGATGTGAACTTTCGTGACGAGCGGGCATGTGGCATCGATGGTCCGGAGATTCCGCCTGCGGGCCTCGTCCCGCACTGCGGGCGAGACACCGTGGGCGCTGAAGATCAGGATCGAGCGTTCGGGAACCTGGGCCAGGTCATCCACAAACCGGGCGCCCATTTCCCGCAGGCGGTTGACGACATGATTGTTGTGCACGATTTCATGGCGCACGTAGACCGGCGGTCCGAACGCATCCAAGGCCAGTTCCACGATCTCGATGGCACGGTCCACTCCCGCGCAGAAACCGCGAGGTTGAGCGAGGAAGACATCCACGTCCGTACTCTATCAAAGGCGGGAAAATGCGGCTACGGCGGTCAGCCGAGCGCTATTTCTTGAGCCACTGGCGGAGGATCTCCGCGGCCATGCGGGGATCCTTGCGGGCGAATTCGAGGGCGCGCTTCAGATAGGCCCCGGCCTCAAGCCGGATCTCCGGCGGGCCGATCGGCTTCTCCTCAAGCTCTTCTTCACCCAACGCCGCCAGCTCGGCCTCGCGTTTCGCCTCCAACCAGCGGTTGAGATACCTCATGCCGAGGAGGAAGAGCACCGCGAAGGCCACGATGCTGAGTCCGATCAGGCTGTACCGAATCAACATTTCTTCACGCTCCCGCTGGCGCAGCAGGCGCATTTCGTCTTCCATGGAGCTTACCGCCGCCAGAGGGAAACTCGCAACTTTGACCTCATCCCCCCGCTCCGCCCGATAGCCCACCGAATTGCGCACGAGCGCTTCATAGGTCAGGAGTTCCTCACCGGTCCGCGCGACGAATTTGCGGACGTCCCGGCCTCCCTCCTTGACCATCTGGTACTTGCCATCGACGAGTACGGCCACAGTCAGCCGCGCCACGTCCCCGGTGGGAAGTTGACTCATGGTCACGGTCTTGGTGACCTCGTAGTTCGTGGCGATCTGTTCCTTGGTGTACTTCTGTTCCGAGGGTTGGACGCCGGGCGGGATCAGATCCGGCGGGATGTTGCTCCGCACGCCGGGGATGCCGACCGGAACCTGGGCGCCGCCCTGGAACTTCTCCGTGACCGATTGCTCGCTCCGGGTGGCGATTCGGTTGGGATCCCAGTCCTCCTTCTTCTGCTCCGTTCGCGTCCAATCCAGTTCGGCGGTGACTTTGGCCACCACGCGCTGGGGGCCGACGACCGGCTCGAGTATGCTGACGATCTTCTTCTCGTACTCTTTTTCCAGCCACTGCTGCCGCTCGATCTGTGTGGAGGTGATGCCGCCGTCGCTTCCCTCGTCGAGCCCTTCGGTGAGAATCCGGCCGTGGTTGTCCACGATCGTCACGTCTTTGTTTTGCAGCCCTTCGATGCTGGAGGAAACGAGGTGGACGATGCCTTTGACCTGGTGTCTTTTCAGTTCCATGCCGGGCTTGAGAAGGAGCATCACGCTCGCGCTGGTCTTTTTCTCCTCCCCGATGAAGAGAGATTTTTCCGGCATGCTGAGGTGGACGCGGGCACGCTGGATCTCGCCCATTTTGGAGATCGTCCGTTCAAGCTCGCCCTGGAGGGCGCGGAGGAGGTTGATGCGCTGCTGGAATTCCGTGAGACCGAAGGCTTTCTGATCGAAAATCTCGTACCCGATCCCGGCCGTGGGCATGCCTTTGAGGGAGAACGACAGCCGGAGGTCCATCGCCTTGCCCTTGGGAACGGAGATCGCCGTTTCATCGGCGCTGATTTTGTAGGGGATCAATTGTTCGTCGAGATCCGCCTTGATCTTGGCGAGTTCTTCCTGCTGGAGGTTGCCGTAGAGGAGCTGGTAATCGACCACCGGTTTTCGGGCGGAAAGGACGGTGATGGTTAGGAGCAAGACCGCCGCGCCGGCGCCGACCAGAATCTGGTACGGGCGGGGCAGCTTGATGAACCGCTCGAAAAGCTGCTTGCCTAGCTGCTGAAGTCGCTCAAACACGAGAGCTCATCACTGCGTTCGACGCCACCCATCGTCGGGTCGCGCTCCTTCGCAGGTCCAGGAGGTCCTGGTCCATGAGCCCTCATCTTCTCTGCGTGACATCCGTGTCACCTTTCCCCCTGGTTTAATCGCCCCTACTGTGGATTAGGCCTGCATGCGGCTGATTTCACGATAGGCTTCAAGGAGGCGGTTCCGGATCTGCATCATGAGCTTGAAGGAAATGTCCGCCTTCTGAAGCGCGATCATCGTCTCATGCAGGTTTTTGTTCTCCCCCGTCATGAGTTCCTGGACGGACTTCTGTGCGTCCTGTTGGACCTCGTTGACGGAGGCGACGGCGTCCTTCAGCACTTCGCCGAAAGACTTCGTCGCTTCCCCCGACTTCTTCTCCGGCTCTTTGAGCGGAGAGGTCAGCGGCTCGAGAATGCTTCGAAGTTTGATTTCGTCAATCACGGTGGGTCACTACTGCCCGAGCGCGAGCGTGCGCTGGGCCATGGTTTTGGCGGCGTTGATCGCCGTCACGTTCGCTTCGTAATTGCGGGTGGCCGCCATGAGGTTGACCATTTCTTCGATGGTGTTGATGTTGGGCATCATCACGTAGCCGTCCCGATTGGCATCCGGATGGGAGGGATCGTACACGAGCTTAGGATCTCGCGGATCTTCCACGATGTCAACCACTTCCACTTTCCGGACCTCATTCCCCCCCAGCGCCGTTCGGAGAGCCTCCTTGAAGGCCTCCGGAGCGGGGATATACGGAAAAACCGGATTGCGCGCGTTCTGGTGAAGCCCCCCCGAAGCGAACACGACGTCCCGCCGACGGTACGGTCCGCCCTCCACCGTGCGGGTGGTCTGGGCGTTCGCCAGGTTCATCGAGATGACGTTCATCCGCACCCTCTGGGCATAGAGCCCCGAGGAGCTGACTTCCATCGCGCTGAATAGATCCATGATCGTTAGGAGTGATGGGTGAGGAGTGATGCGATGGGGAATTCGCAGAGTCTCATGATTCCGCCCGCATCCCTCATCACGCTTCACCCTTCACGCCTGTTATCGTCCGCTTTCCATGATGACGGTGCGAATCGTATTGATGCGTCCGCGCAGAATTTCGGCTGCCGTTTGGTACATCATCTGGTTCTCGGCCATCCGCGTCATTTCGCGTTCGGCATCCACGCTGTTGTAGTCGTTTCCGGAGGTCGGCGGCGCTTCCACCAGGTGCTGCGGTTGAACCCCGGCCAGATCGGATTGAAAACCTGAGAAGTGCTTTTGATCCGTCATCTTCATGCGGAGGGTGCCTTCCTTGCGCATCGCCTCGCGGAGGAGGCCCTCGAAATCGACATGGACCGCCTTGTAATTCGGTGTCTCTGCATTCGCGAGATTGGCGCTGATGAGGTTGTGCTGGAGCGTGCGGAAGTCCATGACCTTCTGCAAAAGCAGACCGGTCTCTCCCATCAAAGCATCAGCTATACCTGGCATCCTTGGCTCCGTAGGTTTGATTCGCAATGCACATGCCAGAAGGCCGGTCCGCAAGCATCTGAAAATTCGTCGTTTCCTTGGGCATCCCCTTGCCCGTGGTGTTGGCTGGGAAAAAGCTGCCGGGCATCCGGAAAGTTCTGCCGATCTTCGAGCAATTTATGAGAGTTCTTCGGGCGCTTCAATTCGATACTCATGCAGCTTGTTTCTTAATGTTCGGACGCTGATGCCCAGAATGTTAGCCGCCTTCGTGCGATTGCCCTGGACGGACTGGAGCGTACGAAGGATCAGGTTGCGTTCCACTTGATCGAGCGATTGGCCGACGGCCGGCCCCTGTCCTCTGGCTTCCGGAAGCGTGAGGGTTTGGAGTTCATCTTTCAGGTGGTGGAACGTGATCGTCCGATCGTTGCAAAAGAGGACGGCGCGTTCGATGAGATTTTCCAGTTCGCGCACGTTCCCCCGCCATCGAGCCGAGCGGAACGCTTCCAGAACCGCGGGATCCAGCCCTTCCACCCGACGCCGGTACTTCTGGTTAAAATGCTTGATGAAATGTTCGCTGAGGATGGGCAGATCGTCCAGGCGATCGCGGAGCGGAGGAAGCGTGAGGGGAATCACGTGAAGGCGGTAAAAAAGATCTTCCCGGAAGCGACCGGCATGGATTTCTTCTTTCAGGTCCCGGTTGGTCGTGGCGACGACGCGGATGTCCACGGAGAGAGGCGCGCGCGAGCCCAACCGATCGATCGCCCGTTCCTGGAGCACTCGGAGAAGTTTGGCCTGGAGATGAAGCGGCACCTCGCCGATTTCGTCCAGGAGAAGGGTCCCCTTGTGGGCCAGTTCGAACTTGCCCTTGCGATCGCGGATGGCGCCGGTGAACGCCCCCTTTTCGTAGCCGAAGAGCTCGCTCTCAAGGAGACCCTCCGGAAGGGCGGCACAGTTGATGGCCACGAACGGATTCTTTCGGCGGGGGCTGCTCTCGTGGATCGTCCGCGCGAGAAGCTCCTTGCCCGTGCCGCTTTCCCCGAGGATCAGCACGGTCGCATCACTCTCGCCGGCTTCACGCGCACGGTCGAGAAGGGCCCGCATTCTCGAATTCCGAGTCACGATCTCCGTCGATCGCCGGCCGTTGGAGGCTTCCCGCGGCTCGGGGCCTCGAGCGGAATCGGTGGGGCCGGTCAGGACCCGGTCCACGACCTTTTCGAGGACGTCGATCGAGAAGGGCTTCATGAGGTAGTCGGAGGCGCCGGCCTTCATGGCATCCACGGCGTCCTGCACCGTCGCGTAGGCCGTAAGGAGGACGATCGAGATGTCTTCCCGGCGGCGCCGCGCTTCGCGGAGGAGGTCCATTCCGGTGATGCCGGGCATTTTCACGTCACTCAAGACGAGGTCGAAGGAATCTTCATCCAGCACTTGCAGCGCCTCGTTCGCCCCGGAGACGGCCTGAACTTCATGGCCGAGCCGCGAGAGACTCGTCCGTAAGGCCACCAGCATGCCTTCATCGTCGTCCACAACCAGTATTCGAGCCATGGTCAGTCCCTCGGCAACACGACGCTGAACGTCGAACCTTGTTCCGGCAGGGACTGGACGTCCACCCGGCCGCGATGGGCTTCCACGATCTCCCGCACGATGGCGAGGCCGAGACCCATTCCGCCCTCCTTCGTGGTGAAGAAGGGATCGAAAATTCGCGCCACGGTTTCGGGGGCCATTCCTGCGCCCGTATCCGAGATCCGCACCTCCAAATCCTTTCCTGCACCCCCGTTCTTTCCCGGATGGAAGCCCAGCGTCAGCGCCCCCCCCCCCGGCATGGCGTCCAAGGCATTCGTAATCAGGTTCATGAAGACCTGACGCAGAAGATCGGGATCGCCCTGGAGGAGCGTCCGATCCGTGGCCTGCTCACGGACCACGTTCACGCCTGTGCGCCGGCTGAGGATGAGCGAGAAGTCGAGCGCCTCATCCACGATGTCTTTCACATCGCAGGGTCTCACCTTCGGCATGTTGAACCGCGTGTAGAGGAGAAGATTGCTCACGATCCGGTTAAGGCTTCTCACCCCGAGGAGAATATGTTCCGCGTTGTTGAGTTTCTCGGGATCCCCTTCGAGGTCTTGTTTCAGCATGGAAGCGAACAGTTCGATGCTCCCGAGCGGGTTGCGGAGTTCGTGGGCGATGCGCGCCGCCATTTCGCCCATCGAGGCCAGTTTGGTCTTGAGCGCGAGTTCTTCATTCTTCAGGGCCAGTTCGGCGCGGAGGCTCGCCACCTGCCCCGTCAGATCGTGGTAGGCCCTTTCCAGCCCCTGGCTGGCCTCGCTCCAGGCGCGGAAGAACTCGCCGAACTGTTCCTGCGTCTTGGGATCCAATTCGGTCACCCCGCACCCCCCGGAAGAGATCTCAAATTTGAAATTTGAGATTTCAAATCTCCTCTTCCCCCATCCGGCGCCTGCGGAGGGCGTCGCGCTGCCGTTGGAAAACATATCGGACGAGCAGGTCGCGGTCCTCCTCGATGATGAATGCAAAACGAACGCCGGCGGCCACCATCGGCGGCTGTTCCGCCGCGAGGTTCACCACGCTGCGCACGTCGCCGAGCGCCGGAATCTCGATGCCGTGCGCGAGCGGAATATCAAGAACGAGTTTCACTTTGTCCCCCGCCTTGAGTCGGTGCACCGTGTTCAGTTGCACGCCCCCCGCGCTGACGTCGATCGTCCGGGCGGGGATGAAGGCCGGCGCGCCCTGGGCCTGCCGTTCCAGGATCTGGAGCACGCGGTTCATGCGGCCCTGGAGATCGAACATGAGGTGGACGAGGCGCGTGCCGGTGTCGTCCTTCTCTTTTGATCCCGCCATGGGCTGCTGCTGCGTGAGCCAGCGATAGTAGGTGTTGAAACTCGACGCGCGGCTCTCGAGCAGTTCCTTCTCGCTTTCGAATTCGCGGGACGTCAGCACGTTCATCCGGACGTTCATCACCGCCCGGACCCGCACGTCCCTTCGTTGCCGGATCAGCTCTTCTTCATCCTGACGGATGGCTGCTGATTCCCCCATCATGTTTCACCTCCGGGCCTCCTGCCCTTTGCTATTCCGGGGCTTTGAAATACCCCCGGTAGACCTCTCGGGCGCGGGCGAAATCTCTCAGACCCGAACTGATCGTCTGCCACATCGGGTCGGGCGACGACGCCAGCGCCTCGTATCCCTTCAATGCCTCCTTGGGGCTCTTGAGGAGTTCTTTGATGTAACTCATGCGATACTGGGCCCATTCGCCTTTCTCCCCCTTCGAAGAGAGACGGTAGGCCTCTTCGTACGCCTTGAGCGCCGGCCCATACAGGCCGGCCATGTAGAAGCTGTCCGCAAGCTGGAAATGGGACTCCAGCACGGCGGGCGGCACTTCCCTGGATTTCTGTTTGGAGGCCAGCGCGAGCACGCTCACATAGGCCTCGGAAGCTTCCAGATATTTTTTCAGCGTGAAGAGCGAGTTCCCGATAAAGTAGAAGGCGGCGACGGCCCGGGGCGATTCGGGCTGGGCGACCAGGAACTGCCCCAGCGCGGCGATGGCCTCCGGGAATTTCCCTTGGTTGTACGTCGCTTCCCCAAGGGCGTAGAGCATCTCATTCCGGTATTTCCCGCTCGGAAAGAAATCAAGATGCTTCTTGAGAATTTCCTCAGCGCGCGCAAAATCCCCTTCGCGCAGATAGGTGACTCCGATGAGATATCCACAATGCTCGTCCACTTCCTTGGTCGGCCATTTCTGGATCACGCGGTACAGGAACTCCCTCGCCTTGGCATACAGGCCCATTTCGTAGAAACTCTTGCCGAGCACGTACAGCACGTCCAAGTCGAACGCCCCTCGCAGGAAAGGCGATTCGATGTAGGAATCGTGCAGCTTGAGGACGGTCATGTAGTCGCCCGCCTCGTAGTAGTACCCGATGCCGTCTTTGAAGATGTGGTACAGATCGCCCCTCGCCCCTTTCGCGAACCGGCCGTAGGGGAAGGTCTTCATCATTCTCTCCAACGCGCGGAGGGATTCGTCGTACCTGCGCTGCGTGAACATCAGGAGCGACAGTTTGTACAGCGCCGCTTCAGCCTGGGGCTGGAGAGGATGATGGCGGGCCACGCCGCGATAGATCGCTTCGGGGTTGACTTCATCGGTCGCCCACCACCCGCCGCGGAGCTTTGTGCGCACGGGCCGCTGGAGCGCGATGTCCGCGAGGCCAAGAAGCGCATAGCCGACGCTTTCGGACCCCTTGTACTGGCCTACCACTTTGGCATAAGCGTTCGCGGCGTTCGAGTAGTCCTTCTTCAGCGCGAGGACGTTGGCGATGCGGAGCTGCACCTCGTCCGCAAATTCGCGCCGGCCGTATTGCCCTTGGAGGTAAAAGAGGAGGGACAGCGCTTCATCGAAGAATTGCGTTTTCTCGAAGGCGAGAGCGAGCTTCAGCATCGCTTCGGGATGGAGCCGGATGAACCGCGGCCATCGCTTGTTCCCTTCGTTGTAAACGGTGAGGCTGTCTTCGTAGCGGCCGAGGATGACATCGAGGTCCGCCAGGCTGAAAATCGCCTCCGTCACTTGTTCGGCGTCGGGATGATCGTACACCACGCCCAAAAGGGTTTTCCGGCTGGAGTCGAACTCCCGAAGGTTGGCCTGCGACTTGGCCACCATGAGATCGACGCGGGGCCGGTAATCGCTGTCCGGATACTGTTCGCGGAAGAAGGCGCCCATGCCGAGGACGTAGGTGTTGAACCCGAGATACTGCGCCATTTCGATGATGCGGTAGTACCCGTGAGCCGCCAGGGGGGACGAGGGGAACCGAAGGGTCGCGTCGCGAAATGCGTTGTCCGCCAACCGGTAGTAGAGTTTGTATCGGCGCGGCCGGCCTGAATTCTGATCCGCCCGTCCGATGCGGAAGAGGCACTCGCCCATGATGTAGAGTGCGGGTCCCGCCGTGGAGCTGTTGGGATACTTCTGAAGGAGAAACGCGAGCGTCTCCGTGGCCGGACCGCAGGAACCGCGGCGGAAGGCGGAGTAGCCGCGCTGGAAGACGGCGGCGTCGGCAAATCCCGGCGTGGGGCCGGTTGACGCTTTCTCGCCGCCGGGAATGGGCGGCGGCATGCCCGGCGCCTGGGCGACCCCGGCGTCCGGCTCCGCTTCCGGTTCGACGGAAGGCTTCCCGGCCAGACCCGCGACGATCGAGTAGACTTTTCGGAGCGGCCCCGTGATCGCGTCCAGGACTTTCGCCATAAAGCCCTTGTGGATTTCCTCCTTGGACGGCTCGGCGACCTTGACTTCCCGTCCGGGCTCCTTCTTCTTCGGCTCCTCCTTGGCCTTCGCGTCCTTCGTCTCGGCGGCCGCCTTTTCCTTGCCGGCCTTTTTCTCCTTGCCCTCGTCTTTCTTCTTGGCGGTCTTCTTGCCTTTCTTCTCCTCCTTCTTGCCCGCCTTCTTGGGTTCGCTTTCTCCGGACTCCGATTTCCCGAATAGCCGCGTGATGCTCCGCCGGATGACTTTGAAGATCCCGCCCTCTTCCTTGTGTTTGAAGTCGACGTCCTCCTCGGGAAGGATGACTTCGACGGGCGGAACGGCTTTGTGATGGTTGTTCTTCGGCTCGGCGGCGTGGAGAGCCTCGACGCGCGCGGCGAGGATGAGCGCCAAAATCAGTGCGAAGCGGGCCGGACGCAGCATCGGATCAGGACGCCCGATCCAGGTAGACTCCGCGGCGGGCCGGAATCCCGTAGGCCCCTTGAGCCTTGTTCCGGCGAGATCGGACTCGGGCGAGGTCCTCATGCACGGAAGTTTTCTTTGTTTTCATCCGCTTTTCAACCTCTTTGTCCAGGTGGAGCTGTTCCGCAAGCATGAGGGAAAGCATCTCACGATGCTCCTTCAGGGGTGAGACGGAAGCCTCTCGCAATGATTCGGGGTATGCATCGCCCAGGATTCCGGCGATGCGGGACTCCACGCGCTGGATTTTCTTGATCACACGACCCCGCCGGCGCACGCCGAAAAGGAGACGGAGGTCATCGTCCGCAGCCATCGATTCCAGCATGGTTTTCGTCGCATTGAGCAGCGCACGGTAGTAGAGAATCTCCAGCCGGAGATTTCTCTTGAGCAATGGCGGTTCCCCTTGTGGCATTCAATCCTCTATTCTATCCATCGGTAGGTTTCACGTCAAGCAGAATCAAAAGAAATCAAAATAATTCAAAATACTACATTTACACACAGACCTTCACCTCTTTCTGAAGATGATCGGCGATTTTGAGAAAAGACTTGAAATTCGGACGCAGGCTGAAGCCTGCGGCTACCAGGAGCTACCGAGAGCTGCCAAGAGCGCAGGTCCATGGTAGGCGCAGGCCATGGTCCATGCCGTGCCATCCGTGGCACGGCGACATATCATGGCCCCATTCCCTCCGTGGCATGGGGCTTTACGCCTGCGGGGCCGCGCCAGGGCTCCAATTCCGCTTTACTCGAAACGGATGATTTGCTACGTTCGCCGAATGACACCCAAAGAATTTTTCGAGAACACTTTGCCCTCTCTATTCAAGGGCGTGGCGGGCGGACAGCCTGAGCTTCAGCAGATCACCGGCGAGATGGAGATCGTGCTGCCGGAAGGCGGCACGTGGACGCTCGCGCTGGACAAAGGAAATCTGATCACGAAGGAAGCCGCCGCGACCAATCCGATCGTTTCATTCACGCTATCCAGGCGGGATTGGGACCGCCTGATGCAAGGCGGAAGTTTCATGCCGATCGGTGCCGCGCCCGGTGGTGGAGCCAATCCCTTCAAGATGTCCCCCGCCCGTTTTGAAAAAGTGAAAATGCTCAAGGGCGAGCTGGTTTTTCATATCACCGAGCCAGGCGGCGAGGCACAAGACACGGTAATCCGGTTCAATCCGAAACAGGGAACCGGACCCCGCACGGAACTCGAGATGAATTCCGGCGACCTCAAGGATCTCTCAGAGGGAAAGGCCAATCCCCAACAGCTTTTCATGCAGGGAAAAATGCGCATCAAGGGCGACATGGCCTTCGCGATGCAGATCGGCTCCCTGGCCATGATGGCCTGAGCTTCCTGGCCGACCACACTCGCACTCACCAGGCAAACCGGCAGCGACTCGACCCGCCCCTTTCTACGGGGTGACAGAACGCTCAATCGTGTTCGAATCGCGGCGGCCGGAGGCGTCGCGGGCGCGGACGACGAAGTAGGTGGTCGACCGGGGGTTGAATTTCATCAACGTGTAGCTTATTGCGCCTGGGACGGTTTCGTACGCCGCCCAGAAGTCGGCCGGGCAATAGCCGGATTTCGAAGATTGGCAGATTTCGTAGACGATCTGGTCGACCGGCGTGGCATCGTCCGACGCCGTTGCCCACTCCAGGACGACGTCTCCGTTCCCGGAGAGCCTGGCGCTTTGCAGGCCGCCGAACTGAGGAGCTTGGGGATCGGATTCGACAGCCGGTGAGTTCGGTTGGGAGGATGGAGCGATCGGCTCCGATGCCGTTGGAGTCGCGGTTTCGCTGGAAGGTGGGGGATCAACGGAGGTGGGTGGCGGCGGCTCGGTAGGAGTCGGCGTCGGTGGAGATCCGGGCATCGTCACCGTCATCTCCTTCACGTTCGCATCCCGATTTCCCGCTTCGTCCGTGGCGCGGACGACGAAGAAGTATTTCGCTCCCGGCGTCAGGTCTTTGGCCGTGATCGTCTTTGCATACGTCGAGCCGGCCGGCTTGAAGTCCTTAACGCACTCTCCTTCGGTGGTCGAAACGCAGTACGCGTACCAGATCGATCCGGCAGCAGACAGATCGTCCGTCGCCCCCTCCCAGGAGAGGACCACTTCCGTCGTGGAGTTGGAATTCGCTTCCTTGATTCCACCGAAGGTCGGCGGGGTTGTATCCGCGCGCAACTTGCCGGCGGGAGATCGGATCCGGATCGACTTTTCGATCGCGTTCGACTCGATATTGCCCGATTCGTCGCGCGCGCGGACAACGAAGAAATATTCTCCGGGGTTGTCCGGCTTGACTCTGTAGATCTGCTCGCCGGGCCGCGTTTTGTAGGCGGAGACAAAATTGGACCCGCAGGCGCCTTTCTCCAGCGATTGGCAGATTTCATAGGCCATCCCGATGCTCGGGCTGACCTCGTCCGACGCCGGTTTCCACGTCAGAACGATTTCGGCGCCGACGAATACTTCTTCGTACGGAGGGCATTCCGGCGGAGATTGGATCGTATCCAATCCCTCGAAATGGGCCGGAACGGTGTCCCCCGCACCGAGCGCCCTCGGGAATTGCGTCAATTCGGAAAGCCGAAACGCCTCGTCGAAGATCTTCAATTGATGCGCCGTGGCTTCCGGCTGACCGTTGATCGGGCTCGGCGTGGTCATCGCCACCCGCGCGCCGTATTCGACCTTCAGGCGAATAATCGTTACGTTCATCGAATCCCGCCAGACCCGCTTCATGCTTTGGCCGATGACAAACGGTTCGGCGAGGACATTGGGCGATTCGCGATAGTTCGCCGATGGGTGAATCCGGAGCTCATCGAGCGCGAACTGACTTTCATTGCTGAGAATCATTTCCGGGGGCGGAGGCGGCGGCTCGATCAGCTTGCACACGGGCTTGGGGGGTGGGCCGACTGCCTCCTCTCCTGATGGAGCGTACGATCCCTCATACTTGTCCGAGCACGCGGCAAAGAGGAGGGAGAGGGCCAAACCCGATACCGCAACCTGGGTAGCGACCGCCCGGTAGCCGCACCCTTTACGGGTGCGTCCTCCACGCAGGCTGAAGCCTGCGGCTACCAGACCATCCATCCGGTCGTCAAAACACATACGACACGGAGAGCGTGAAATCGGTCGTGTCGAGCGAGGCGGCGCCGACGAACGAGCGCGGGCGCTCGAAAATGTCTTTCGCGGGGTTGTATTTCACGGGCGCGCGGAACTCGATGGGGTTCGGGTAGTCGAACTTCGGGTAGTAGCGCCATTCGGCAGTCCCGCTCACGGAGAGATGAATTTTCGGCACGCCGAACCCAAGCCGCCCCGCCACCGCGCCCGAACCGAGCCAGATCCATTGCGAGCCGATTTCCCGATGCTGCGCCAGTCGCACATCCGCCCACCGACGTTCAAGGACATTGGCGCCGCCCTCCGCCGTCAGGAACGAACGGACCGGGCCGAGCCGTAGGACCAGATCGAAACCGGCCCGCTGCCCCACGGCGGTGGACCGCAGATTGAGCCGGTAAGTGTTCGGCTCGGTGATGTCGATTTCCACTCCGGAATCGGGATCGGAAAAAAGGCCCTGCATGTCGGTCGTGTCCGGACGCTGCACCACCGGCACCCGCTCTCGGAAATCCGCGATGTCGATCGTCTGGTCCATGAAATCGACCGTTGGATAGATGAAAAGCCCCGTCTTCTTCGGGGTAGAATAGAGCGAGATTCGATAGCCGCTCGACCGCGCGTTCCCGCTCGCAACCACGCGGGAGCCGCTGCCGTCCTCGTCGCGAATCGAGGACGACACGCCGGCCAGCCCCTTGAAGGTGGTCAGCCGCACGCCGCCGAGCGCGCCGACGTAATTCCTCCACGCCGCTCTCCTGGGATCATCCTTCTCCTCCTTCTGGATGAGGTAGACCGTTCCATCCTGTTCCAAACTGATCCGGCGTTCCTCGGGCGCCGCCATCCCGGTCGCCTTCACAATACCGTAGATCTGACGCCATCCCGTCCCGGCGGCCACCGGTTCGGCGTAAGGCGCCTTCAGCGCCTCGAGAAATTCGCCGTGTTTGGCCGCGAGCGCCCTCGCCTGGGCACGGAACGTTTCGTGGTAGGCCCGGCGAAACGCATCCTCGATGTTCCGCCGGAGGAACCACGACCAGAACAGGATGTCATAGGGCGCCTCGACCTCGGTGAAACTCGAATAAATTTCACGCCCGATGGGGTCAATGGCCCCCACTTTCATTCGCACAGTCACACTCCCCCACTCCGGTGTGAACGGCTGGTAGACGATCAAGCCGGGGAATACCGCGAGGGCATCCAGGAGCCACGTGCGCCGTGATTTGATTTTCGTTTCTATCCGCGCGTTCAACCACAAGCCGTTCCCGGGAGGTCCTCCTTTCGCGCCCTTGAATCCGCAATGGGCCGTCACGTAGGTGAGGAACATATCCGACAGCATGCCGACCCTGTAGATGTCCCACTCCTTCAGACTCGCCACCTCGAAATCGCCAATGGCCACGGGGATGGCTTCGCAGTTTTCCTCAAGGACCATGTCTTCCGAGGAGGGATAACGCGGGATCATGACCCGGTGTGCGAATTGACAGGCGGGGAGCAGGAGACCGATCAGGCCCACAATCGCGAAGGAGCGGCTACACGCCATGCGATCTCCGATGCAAGCGGCGTGCCACCGGAAATGGGCTACACGACCTGAAAACCTTTTTCCGTAATGTCGAATTCCAGCTCTTCGGCTCGATGGTTGCTCCCCCGATGTTTCAGAATGCGCAGCGAGCGACACCGCGTTTCGTGCTCCTCTCTCCACCCCATGAGGATCAATGTGGAGGCGTTGTATTCGGGCCCGTCGAGCGGAATGGGTGCGCGAATGAGATCTTCCAGCATGATCTCCCGCGCCGTGACGAGCAGAACGGTCGTCACCGCTTTCTCGTCGTAGCGATGCGCGTCCACAAAAGATTTCTTGAATCTGAAATTCTCCCGCAGGGCCTCCCGGGCCAGCCACTCCGGTTCCAGCCGGATGTACTGCTCGAATACGGTCTCGATGAACTCCGCCTGCGAGGAGGGCCGTTCCCCCAGCGGCTCGATGCCATCCACGATCACCCGCTTCCGCCCCTGGGCGAAACCCTGGTAGAGAAAGGCCGCGGTGAGCTGGAGCCGGGTTTGGAGCTGAAGGGCCCATCTCTCCGGGTCCTTGGTGACACCCAGTCCCAGTCCCGCGAAGGGGCGATACAAGTCGAACGAAGCCGGCCGCGATCGAAGGTTGCGCGCTCCGGGCAAGCCGTCTTTCTCCGTGATCGACCAGCGATGGAGCCTCCGGGCGATCGCCTTCTCGCCTTGATCGTCGCCTCGGGAAGCCAGATCCAGGATCAATCCCGGATGCCGCTCCTGATTCCGCCCGGCGTTCGCGATGCTCATGCCGAGATGCGATTTCCCGATCCCCGTGGCGCCCACGATGACCGCCAGCGTGCCCGGCACCAGCCCGCCGCCAAGAGCCTCATCCAGGGCCGCCACTCCCGTGCGGTACCTCGTGGAGCGGCTCCCCATTACGGAATCCCCGGGATGGCCATCGGAGTCGGGCGGCAGTCGTCCACGCCGCACCGATGTTGAACGAACTCGGCGAGTTGTCCGAGGGTATTGAGACCCCAACAGTACACCATCGCGTTTTCAAGACGGGCACAGGTATGCGCGACGCCCGTGGATACCGCGATCACACCCCCGAGCCCCGACACGGTCACAACGCCCTCCCTCTCGGCCCTGGCGCCGTTTCCCAGTTGTCCGAACCCGTTCCAACCCCAGCAGGCGACCGTTCCATCCGAGAGCAGCGCACAGGTGTAGTCGCTGCCTGAAGACAGCGATCGCACTCCGGCCAGCCCTGTGACGTCGACCGGGGATCTCCCGCAGGTGTCCGCTCCCCGGCATTCCGCAGGCGTGCCCCTGCCGTTCCCCAATTGCCCGTAGGAGGAGTCTCCCCAGCATCTTACGTTTCCCTCGGAGACGACGGCGCAGGTGTGGGCCGCTCCAGCCGCAACGGAGACCGCATCCGTAAGTTCGGATACTTCGGTCGGGATCGATCGAGCTTCGGTTGTCCCGTCCCCCAGTTGACCTGTAGCGTTGAATCCCCAGCAGGAGACCCGCCCTCCGCGCCGCAGGGCGCAGGAGTGATAGGCCCCGGCGGAGATGGCCTCAGCATCCGACAGCCCCGTCACGGCAACGGGCAGGTATTGATCCTCCGTCGTACCATCGCCGAGTTGACCGGCGAAATTCGATCCCCAGCAACGCACGGTTCCCTCCGTCTTGATGGCGCACACGTGCTTTTCTCCGGCGGCGAGCGCGATGACGTCGCCGATATCGACAGGGATGGCCGTCATCTCGGAGGGGATTCGCGTGCCGCTGCCGAGTCCCTCGATCGTGGTCCCCCAGCAACGCACATTCCGATCCGCCGTGAGGGCACAGGTAAACCCATCGCCCGCCGCGAGGGCGGTGAGCGTCGAAACCCCGTCGATCTTCCTAGGACTGAAGGGATCTTTCGGCCGGTCCGGTCTCGGTTTCCAGGAGTAGTCGGCGCCCCAGCACTTGACGAATCCATCCATGTCCGCGGCGCAGGCATGGTAGGCGCCGGCGGCGAGCGCCGTCGGGATCGCCGGAGGGATGTAGACGCTGGCGAGCCGGAACGATTCGTCAAAGACGGCCAGCTCCGAAAGGTACCCCGGTTTGAGCGCGCCCACCGGGGTGGCGGTCGTGAACGCGAGCACTTTGCCGTTCCGCACTTTCTCCCTCATGACCGTAACGTACCGCGTTTTGTCCCAGTTCAGCGTCAACTGGTCGTCCACCCCCATGTCGCCGTTCAGGACATTCCGGCTTTTCCGGTAATCAAGGTCCGGGTGGAGCCGGAGTTCCCGCAAAGGAAACTGGCTCGAATTGCGGATGATGAGCTTCGGCGGTTCGAGGGGTCGGCCTTTCTCCTCGGGCTCAAATTCGACGCACGAAACGATCACGAGCGCCACAATCGCGAGAGGCAAGCACGATCTAGAAAACATACGAGACGGAGACCGTGACTTCCGCCGTGTCGAGCGCGGCCCCGCGCACAAATTCCCGCGGACGCTCGTTGATTTCCTTTTGGGGGTCGTAGGCAATCGCGCCCCGAAACTCGACCGGGTTGGGATAGTCGAACTGGGGATAGGTCTTCAACTCCCCCGTGGCGCTCAGTGCGAAATGCGCCTTGGGGAAAGTGAACCCCACGCGGCCGGCGCCGACGAACGAACCCAACGCCTTCAGCCCCGCACCGCGCTCCACGCGATCGCCGAGCCTCACGATGGCGTGTCGCGCCTCGACGAGATTCGCGCCGGCTTCCACCGTCGCATACATCTCGATCCAACTGCTCCCGGCCACGAAATCGAACCCCGCCCTCTGGCCGATGCCGAGCGACCGGAGGTAGAGGCGGTAAGTATTGGGGTCCGTGATGTCGACGGTTTCACCCGTCTCCGGATCGGTCACAATCGCCGGGATCTCCTCCGCACTGGGCAGATCGATGGGAGGCACGGCTTCGCGGAAATCCGCGATCTCGATCGTCTGGGCCAGAAAATCCGCCGTGGGGTAGATGAAAAATCCGCTGGAGCGCGGCGCGGAGAACAGCGACACCCGATATCCATCCGTTCGGGCATCGCCGCTGGCCACGTCTCGGGTACCGCCCTCCTCCGATCGAACCGACGAGGAGACCTGCGCCCAGCCCTGGAACACCGTGACTTTCAGTCCTCCCAGCGCGCCGAGGTATTTTCCCCACAGCGAACGCGGCGCGGTCTCCTTCCGGGGAGTCCAGAGGACTTGGAAGCCTTGCCCTGTCGGCGTGATGTCTGGTTTGGCTTCCGTTTCGGCCTCGGCTCGCTCCGCGGGGGTGGCATCCGAAAGGTCTGAGAAAGCCAGGAAGCAGACGAGAAAGAAGGCGAACAGGCGAAATAAACCCCGCATCCGTGGAAGATTATCGCATCGCGCATCAAGGGGCAACAGACCCGATGCGGAACCAGAGATTCCCCAACTTCCTTGAGATGCTGAAACAAGTCCAGCATGACATCCCGTTTTGTCACCCTGAACTTGGTTCAGGGTCTCAAAATGCCTTGCGTCCGTGTTCAGGTACTAGGATAGGCTCTTATTCACCGTACACCTCTCACCACCTTATCGGAGCATCGGGACCCATGAACTCGGTTCCCAAGGTTACTCCGTATAGAACACCACTACCTTGCAGGGCTTGTTCGCGGCGTTCGCACCCATCATGTCGATAAAAATAGCGGATTCATCGACCTTTCCCACAACCGTCATTTGCCGACCAGAGCTTATGTCAAGGTACGAAATAAAGTCGAATAGAATTTTCTGGTAGTCCAAACCGTGTGTCACCCTGAGATTACCGCTGCCATCGACGGTGCCCGACAGTAATTTCCACCTGATACCGCCATTTTGCGTCGAGATGGCGCCCCCAACATCCATAGCCGCCGACGGACTGGACGTTCCTATCCCCACGTTGCCATCGGTGTAGACGGCATTCGCGCCGCTCTTGGTCCAATTCGGGAGGCCCTCGATGGCCTTCTTGAGATTTCCGATTGATGTATTCAGGTCGTCCGCGACAAGGGCTTCGCCGGTCGTCCAAGTCTTGACCGTTCCGACCGTCACGGCCAGGGCAACGGTTCCGATCACGCCCACCGCGATCCCCGCGCCGAGCAGCAGACCTTTCACGAACACTTGAATTCTCATCGGACACCTCCTCGATTTCCTCATCCCAGAATGCACGAGCCAATCTTCGACGACCCCACAATGCACGTGGATTTTGCGTCCGGTTCGGACGGATGCGCGGGGACATCCGGCGCGGAAGGGTTGTCTGATAATTCCGCCATCGGAGTCGCCGACACCTCGCCCGACTTGTCGCTCTCGCTCCGGGAATTGAGAGCTGAAACCGCAAAGAAGTACACCTGACCGTTGCTGAGTCCGGTCAGCGTCGCGTTCAACGAACCCGCTATGCTCACCGGTGAGGCGCCCTCCTTTGCTCCCTTGCCAATGTAGGGTCCTCCCGTTTTCGCGCCATAGTAGACTCGGTATTCAGCCGCACCCGCCGACGCCTCCCATGATAGAGCCACGGAGGCGTTTCCCGTTCGCGCCTGAAGGTTCTTGGGCGGCTCAGGCGCCGCCGTGATCGCCTCAAGCGCAACGCTGATTTCCGGAGAGGCCGGCCCTTCCCCATCGGGCGCGGTCGCCGAAACCTCGAAAAAGTACGTGAGGTTCGGTTCCAAGCCTTCGATCAGAATCTCGACACGTTTCCAACGTCGGCCGGTGAATTTCCGATCGAAAGCCCCTTGCCCCTTCGCGCGGCGCTTTTCATGTCGTAGTAGAACATGTACCCGCGCGCCCCCGCTACAAGGTCCCACGAAAGCGTCACGTTGTTCTCGCCGATGACGGATTGGATGTTCTGCGGCGCGGGCAACCCCTCGACAAGCCTTTTCTCGGCTTCCGCGGAGCAAGCGGCGAATGTCAGCGCGAATAGGAGGAGGAGGAATCTAGGGTATGACTGTGAGTGAGTGAGTGAGTGCAAGAAGCGAACCACCAGACTATTGGTGCGCACGGGAGTCCCGTTTGTGATCTTTCAACTCCTGATCCATATCGGCAATGAACTCGATGACGTCCTTGACTTTTTCCTTGAGTCCGCGGATATCCCGGCCAAAAGTCTTCTTCATCTCCAAGAGCTGCCGACAGAAATTCCGCTCCATCAGGTCAAACCTGTCCAACATTTCCGCCCGGAGTTTCCGCAAGGTGGGTTTCCCGTTCCTCATGCGAGGAAGCTACCACCTCAGTATGGGGCGGTCAAACATCCGGACGACTCTCTCGGTTGACCTCCCCGGCGCAATGGATTACGGTTCCGCCGTGTCGCGTGGTCAAATCCCGAAAGGTCTCATCGGCTGGTCCGTATGGAGGGCAGGAGCCCGACATCATTGGGATTGCACGGAGCGTCAGGATGATGATCGTGAAATCGAACGTTGTAGGATATGCAAGTGAACTTTTCCGCATGCTGGCTGTCATGAGCGCGCTTCTGGCGAATCGTCCCGTCGCCGCTTCCGCCGAGGAGGAGATCCACCGCGATCCCGTCCTCCGCGCGATGCAGGCCGAACTCAAGAGGTCCATGAAAGGCCTCGGCGGCGGCAAAGGGCGGCCGAAGCCCTACTTCCTCAGCATTTGGATCCAGCAGGCCGAGGAGCGCTACGTCGAAACGGTCAGCGGCGCGGTGGTGCAGGAACATCCCGAAGACCACCCACGCCGATACGCCTCGGTGGAAGTCCGGCTCGGCTCGTATGATCTCGACAGCTCCAATCTCATCTGGGACAAGGAAGAGCACGAGAGCCTGGAGGACGACTTCGGGCCGGACGGATGGAAAGTGACCCGCGTTCCGGTGGAGGACGATCCCAAGTCGATCCGCGGCGCCCTCTGGCTGCTCGCCGACATTTCGTACAAGCGGGCGCTCAGGGATTATCAGCGCAAGACGGCGGAAGACGCCACGCTCGTCCGCGAGGCGGACCTGAAGGATTTTACGAGGGAACAGCCCGTGGTGGCGGTCCAGCCCATCAAGCCGCTTCAGATCGATCTCGATGCCTGGCGGGATCTCGGCCGCAAAGCGACGTCCATGCTGGCGAAAGAACCGCTCCTCTACTCACCCACCTGCTGGGTACAGGGCAACCGCGTGATCGACTACTTCGTCAATTCGGAGGGAACCATCATCCGGACGTCCTCCGTCACCTACACCCTCTCCCTCACCGCCTACGCGCGAGCAGAAGATGGGGAAGCGCTGGACAGTTTCCGCTTCTACTACACGGCCAACGCCCAGGAGCTTCCGCGCGAGGCGGATTTCCTACGCGAGGCCAAGAACCTCGCCAAGGAGTTGCTCGCCCTGCGAAAGGCCGCGAAGCTCCCCCCGTTCACCGGTCCGGCCATCCTCGCGCCCGACGTGGCCGGCGTGCTGTTCCACGAAGCGCTAGGCCACCGGCTCGAGGGCGAGCGCCAGCGCGATCCCCGCTCGGGCCAAACCTTCAAAGGCAAAGTCGGGCAGAAGATCCTCCCGGACTGGTTGAGCGTGGCCGATGATCCCTCGCTCTCCGAAGCCGGCGGCCACTCTCTTGTGGGTCATTTCGATTTTGATAATCAAGGCGTGCCCGGCCGCCGGACGGTTCTTGTGGACCGGGGCGTGCTCAAGAACTATCTCCTCTCCCGCACTCCGTTGCCCGGCTCTCAGCTCTCGAACGGCCACGGTCGCGCGGAAAGCCCGTACCAAATCTCCATGTACGTCCCCTCCGGACCCCGGGCGCGCATGGCCGTGCTCCAGGTGACGTCGAACAAATCGTTGACGGCGGAGGAAATGAAGCAAACCCTCATCCAGGAGGCCAAACGCCAGAAGAAACCCTTCGGCTTGATTCTCAAGAAAGCGCAGGGTGGCGATACGGACACTTATGGCGGCAATTACCAGGCGTTCCGCACGTCACCGGGCTTGGTTTACAAAATCGACGTGGACTCGGGGAAAGAGACTCTCGTGCGCGGCGTGGAAATCGTTGGGACGCCGCTGGTCACGCTGGAGAGAATCCTCGCCGTCGGCGACGAACCGGAGTCGGAGCGGGTGTGGAACGCATCCTGCGGCGCCGAAACCGGCTGGGTGCCTGTTTCCACAATCTCTCCGTCGATCCTGACCGGCCTTGTGGAGCTCCAGCGCATCACCTTGAAACCTGAACGGCCACCGCATCTGCCGTCACCCTTCTCGGAAGAGTAGCCCGTCCAGGCCTTCCCCTCCAGGAAAGACCTACCCTTTTCCCAGCCGATCGCTACGCCGCCGTCGGGAGCGCCCGTCCCTCGTTGCTGCGCTGCGCCCTCCACCAATGGGTATAGTTCATGCCGAGGTAGTACAGCGGGTGGGCTCGATTGGCCCAGAAACGTTTGAAGATGGAGGCCCACGAGTAGAACCGTTTCCGGAATCGGATGTAATTCTCTTCCATCTCTTCCTTGGACATGCGAGGATGCCGCCACACCAGCCTCGCCCCGCTGTAGTTCCTCCAGTTGTGATCGAATACGGTCGCCTCTCTTTTCGTCTTCTCGTAGACCTCCGTTCCCGGAAACGGCGTCAGGATCCCGGTGTTCACCATCGCCAGCTTGTTCCGCATGGCGAAATCGAGGACGTCATCGAAGGTCGAAGGCGTATCCCGTTCAAACCCGAAAATGAAAGCGCCGATCACGGTGATCCCGGCCCGGTGCATCTTGCGGATGTTCTCCTCGTAGTTCTTCACTTTGTTGAAGGCCTTGTGGGACGAGTTCAGCGTTTCCTGATCGATGGACTCGATGCCGACGAAGAGGCCGATGCACCCGGATTTCGCCGCGAGGTGAAGGAGCTTCTCGTCCCGGCAGATCAGTTCGAGCGAACCCTGGCTCCCCCACTTGATGCCGAGCGGAATCAGGGCCTCGCAAAGTTCGTAGGCGTATTTCTTCGAGAAGAAGATGTTGTCGTCCACGAAAAAGAAATTCCGCGCGGGAAACCGGCGGATCTCCTCCACCACATGCTCCACCGGCCGGGTTCGAAACGTCTTGCCGTACATGAGCGTCACCGTGCAGAAATTGCATCCGAGCGGACAGCCCCGGCCCGCCTGAAGCACCTGCGCGCCAAAGGTGGTCTTGGCGTCGTAGAAGAGATCTTTCCGCGGCATCGGAAGATCTTTGAGGTCGATGAGCTGCTCGGTCTGGTACACGGGCTTGAGTTTGTCCGCCTTCAAATCTTCCATGATCTCGGACCAGATCATCTCCACTTCGTTGACCACCACGGAATCGAAATGCCGTCCGCATTCCTCGGTCATGAACGAGGCGTGGCTGCCCCCGCAGATGGTGCGGACCCCCTTCCGCCGGTAGTGATCCGCCAGCCAGTAGCCGCGCGGCGCCTGGCACGACATCATGGTGATACCGACAAAATCGGCTTTCTCTTCGAGATCGAGCGCTTCAAACTCCTCTTCGATGATCCGGATGTCGTCGAAATACGGCGTGGCAAGGGCGGCGATCACCGCAAGATTGAGGTGATGAACGTGTTTGCCTTTGACGCCCTGGACTTCCAATCCGGCGGGCGCGATGAGGAGAAGCTTCATCCGGGAGACACTCTACACGACGGAGGACAATGCGCAATCGAGATTGCTTCGCTACGCTCGCAATGACGCAGGGTGGGTGTCATTGCGAAGGACGGGCATCGGTGCCCGGACTGAAGCCATCTCAACCAGGATTCCAGCCGCGCCTACAAATTGAAGACGACCATCTTGAGGGTCGTCATCTCTTCGACGGCGAAGCGCGGTCCCTCGCGACCGAGCCCGCTCTCCTTGACGCCACCGTAGGGTTGGTGGTCCACGCGGACCGTCGGAATATCGTTGATGATCACGCCGCCGACGTCGAGTTCCTGGACCGCCCGCATGGCCTTCCCGAGATCGCGCGTGAACACCCCTGCCTGCAGTCCGTAAATCGAGTCGTTGACCATTCTCAGAGCCTCGTCGAAGGTATCGAAGGGGGCCATCGCCACCACCGGCGCGAAAATCTCCGAGGCCATCACTTTCATTTCATTCCGCGCGTCCGCCAGCACCGTGGGCGTCAGCATTGCCCCTTCGCACCGCCCGCCCGTGAGAACCCGCGCGCCCTTCGCCACGGCTTCTTCGATCCATCCGTGCGCCCGCTTCGCCTCGCTCTCGCTGATCATCGGCCCCACGTCCGTGTTCGCATCGAGTGGATTGCCCATCCGCAAAGTTTCAACGGATCGCGTCATGACGTCCTGGACTCCCTGATACAGCTTCCGATGGACGAAAATCCGCTGTACCGAAATGCACGATTGGCCCGCCTGCGCGAATCCGCCTAGCACGCAGCGGGGGAGCGCCTTTTCGACATCGGCGTCCTCATCGATCACGACCGCGCTGTTCGACCCCAGTTCCATCGTCACTTTCTTCAGTCCCGCGCGGGCGACGATGTGCCTCCCCACCGCTGGACTTCCGGTGAACGAGATCTTCGCGATCTTGGGATGCGACACAATCCAGTCCCCAACCGTCGCCCCCCCCCCGAAGACGATGTTCAACGCGCCGGGCGGGAGCCCGGCTTCAAGAAAGATCTCACCCAATTTGACCGACGTGATGGGCGTCTGCGACGCCGGCTTGAGCACCACGCTGCACCCCGCCGCAATGGCCGGCGCAATCTTGTGGGCCACAAGATTCAGAGGGAAATTAAACGGGGTGATCGCCCCCACGATTCCGACGGGAACACGGAGCCAGAACCCGAACCGTCCCTCGCCCGCCTTGTGCGCGTCCATCGGGAGCGTTTCCCCATGGATTCGAAGCGCCTCCTGCGCCGAAAACCTGAAGGTCTGCACGGCGCGGCCGACTTCCCCCCGCGCATCCTTGACGGGCTTCCCGGACTCCAGAGTGATCGTCCGCGCGAGGTCGTCGGCGCGCTCTTCAATCAGCCCTGACGCCTTCTCCAGAATTTCCGAGCGGCGATGCGCAGGCATCCGCGAGAGGATGCGAAAACCCGCCTCCGCCGCGCGAACGGCCTCTTCCACCTCGTCCTGACCCGCCTCGGGAACCGAGCCCACCACGCTCCCGTCGAACGGATTGCGAACCTGAATACGACGCCCCCCTCGCGAATCCTCTCGCCATTTCCCTCCAATGAGCATCCCGTGATTTTCCGCCATGAATCCCCCGCCATTACCACACGAAGCCTTCCGGGGACAATGGCCTTGACAATCCGGCGATGTTGGCGGAAATTCAGCCTTACGGTAGGACGCAAAAAGGATACGGGATACCAAGGGTTGGGCCCTTGATGGATTGTCGGCTTGGTCGTCACTTTACAGTGTCTGAAGGGCCAAGCTGGAGCGCAAGAGGCACGGGTCCAGGAGGCGACTCAACCCCCGAAAACTTCAGACCCTTCATCGCCCGCATCCGTGGCAGATATTCTTAGAGCGTCTAACAGAATGCGTAGGGGAGGGCCTTCAGGCCCTCCCGACAAGAGGGAGCATCTGAAGATGCTCCCCTACTTCATCGCCCGCATCCGTCGCGGATATTCTCAAAGCCCTGAGCGATCCCACGCTCAAGGATCTCTCCAAGGATATCTCGGCAAAGGGACCGCTCAGCGACGACGTCAATGCGCTGTTGCAGGGTCTTCCGGGCGATCTTGGGGTGCAATATCTGCATGGGATCTCCCAGAGGGACCCCGCCCCCGCGGCCGCCATTGCCAACCGCGCCCTCATGACCCAGCTCCAGACCATCATGCGCTGGACGCAGATCCAGATGCTCTCCTCGTTCGCGCAGAACATGCAGCCGGCTCCCTGTAGCAGCGTTCCTGCGCAACCGCCGCCGCCACCCCCTCCTCCTCCGACCCTGGACGTCAAGGCGACCCTTGCAAACAACTTGGACTGCCCCGTGGTATCCCCCGTAGCGTCCGGGTTCACCCGGACGATCTTCGCCCGCCTAAAGGCCGGCGCTACGGCCGTAACGTCCCCCGTACCATCCCCTGTAGCGTCCGGCTTCAGCCGGACGCCTTTCGCCCGGCGAGGCCGAGTAGATCGATTCAGTCCTTGCGGCCTCGAACCGGGCGCTACAGAGGGGTCGGGAGGCGACTTGGCTTACGGCTCACGGCCGGCTCGCCGCTTCCGGCCTTCGCAGCCGACGGGGAGCAAGAAGCCGTGGGGACCGCGGAGCTCCCCCCCCGGAGAACCTTGGCGATTCCCGATGGAGGAGTGAGCGAATGCAAGGCGTGACGGAAGAGAGACTACAGCAGCCGCAGCTTCGTGACGCGCGGATCGATGATCACGTCATCGTTCTCGAAGTCCAGCTTCATGCGCCACTTCTGGAGCGTGGCCGCTCCGATAATGACCTGCTCGGAGAGATCAGGCACAAGTATGAACTCATCGGAGAACCGGTAGCCTTGGTAGTAGAAGTCCAGTCGAACGACCTCGGTGGCCGTCAGGGTGTCGCCATTACGGGCGGTGCCGAAGACGAGAGGCTTGCGCAAGGTTGTGACCTGTTCGAGGACGCGGGCGATCTCCGGCGAAATGCACGAGTACGTTGCCCCCGAATCGAAGAGGGCCGTGGCTTCATGGCTGGCCTT
The DNA here is from genome assembly GCA_016180645.1 of Nitrospirota bacterium. NCBI lineage: Bacteria > Pseudomonadati > Nitrospirota > Nitrospirota bacterium. The sequence continues at coordinate 35,574 of JACPAV010000031.1, forward strand.
GAACCCTTCAAGGGTAACGGTCTTTTGGATGACGCTCATGAAGGAATGATACCACGCGTGGCCGAAGATACCACCGATCCCAACCGGCAACTGTTTTTCCCCCGACACCCTCCATGGTCAGCCCCGCGAGGGCGCGGGTGAGGATCGGATGAACAACCTCGTCCACCTGGTGACCCAGCCCCCGAAGGAAGGCTGCTGTCTGGATGCGGAGGTTCTGGTCGCAAAGGAGGCGCAGCATCCAAGGCTACGCGGCCGGTGCTATGAAGCGGATCTCCTCATCCTGGACGACCGAGGCGGCATAGGCGACCGCCGCGCGGATGTCCTCGTCCGACAGCTCCGGGTACCCCTGAATGATCTTCGCAACATCATAACCGCCGGCCAGAAGACTCAGGATGTTGGCAACCATGATGCGGGTTCCCCGAACGACCGGCTTGCCGTGGCACACATTCGGGTTGATTTCGATTCGTTCTTCCGCTTCGCTGAAAATAGCACCACGCCCCCGGGCGGCGTGGCAAACACCCGGACGCTTTTCGCCCGGCGAGGCCGAGAAGATCGACTCAGTCCTTGCGGCCTCGAACCGGGCGCTACAGCGGAAAAACAGTGATGCAACGAGGAACGGCCTCAGACGATTCTGCGCCCGGAAACCGTTTCAATGATCCGCCTGGCCGTCTCCATCGCGGCCTTCACGGTGTAGGTCGTCACCAAGTCGCCCCCATGGTATCCGGAAATGTGAATCTCGTGATACGCCGAATCCAGGGCCTGCATGAGCTTCCCGTTTCGGAAGGCCAAGTGCTTCTGAACCGCCTGCGCATAGGAATCGAACGACTTGGGCAGTTTCTTGGGGAGAACGCCTCGTTGAACGAGGGCACCCCTCAGAGCTTTGAGGATGGCGAGCCAGGCCGTTCCGAACGCTTCCTGCACGAGTTTGATCTTCTGATACCGGTCATTTTCCACCGGACAAGAGCGGAGGAATTCCCGGCTGTTCAGATAATACTCCACCGCTTCCTCGAAATACCGTTCGGCAAGAGCTTTCCCGTTCCTCACACTCTCATCCTAACCTTCGCCCGCGGCTCCGTCCATTCACCCATTGCCGGCCAGGGACGGTGCGGTACTTGCCGAAACGAGGCAGACACAAAGTCTGCCCTTTCAACGGCGAGCGCCAGCCAGGGACGGTGCGTCCCCCGTAGCGTCCGGGTTTACCCGGACGTTGGGAGATCGCCCGCCTAAAGGCGGGCGCTACAGGGAGCACTACTCAAAATGTCAGCCCTGACGCTCGAACAGGCCGCCTCGTACCAGCAAATCCTCCGGATGCAGGCGGACAATCTCGGTTACTTCAAGCCCGGTTCGGCCTACGCCCTCCTGGCCTACGCCATCGTATCGGTTGCATTCGGTTGGATCGCCTGGAAAGTCGCAACCAAGAACGAGTGGACCCGCCTCGGCTGGCTCATCTGGATTGCCGTCGAATGGGGCCTGTTCATCCCGGCTTCATACTCAACGCAGCAACAGATTCGACGTTCTTTCAGACCCTGGACAATGACCTCTGGATGGACACGATCGGCGCGGCGCTGTGCCTCGGAGTACTGGCCGCCGTGCTGTTGCGGCTCGTTCTCAAGGCCATCCTGCCCGTCTTCCGCCGAGTCTGACACGTCTTCGAGCGCGGCCGCGGCTCCGAACCCGTTCGGAGCCGGGCGGCAACGAGGCCGCAACCAGTCTCCTTTTCCGAGGTGGGCGCTTCGGCCTCCGAGCGCATTTCGGGGTTGTCAAATCATTAGGGTTACATCTGCCGCGGGCCGGATCCTTTTCTTCGTAGCGTCCGGTTTCATACCGGACGACCTCTCGCCCGATGTAAAATCGGGCGCTAC
>JACPAV010000032.1 GCA_016180645.1 Nitrospirota bacterium
CTGCGCGGTCACGTCGCGGGCCGCGGCGAACACACCGAGTACGTTGCCTCGCGCGTCCTTGTAGACCGACGCGTTGTAGAGCACGTCCGTGAGGCGGCCATCCCTGTGGCGGATGGTCAGCGGGTAGTCGGTGACGAACCCCTTGGCAAAGACCTGCTGATAGCCCTCTCGCGCCTTCTCGGGTTCGGTAAAGTAATCTGAAAAGTCGGTCCCGATGAGCTTCTCGCGCGAAACGCCGGTGACCTTTATGGAACCCTCGTTCACATCCGTGATCTTGCCTTCCGGGCTGATCGTCACGAGCGGGTCAAGACTTGCCTCGATGAGACTGCGGGCGTACTGGGATGCCTCTTTCTGCGCGGCCGCATCTTGGGGCGCCTCGGTGCCCGAACTGACACTCGCCTCCAATCGCTCGGTCCGGCGGAATTTCGCGACGGAGCGGGGTTGAACTCGATTCTGACTACTGACCTTCATGTTTTCCCTCCCTAAAGAACGTTTTCGACTTGACTACAGATTTCTCCGTGGAATGACTTCAATAACTGGCAAGGGTATTGAATATGGGGGGTATGGAGCGTCGCACCGGATGTGCTGTTCAGAAAGTCAATGACTGACAATGACTTCACCAGACATCCATGGGTGCGATGCTGAATCTCAACTCGAGAAAACTGCCCCATTTCGTCCCTCCATCGATCATGTGTGATCGTAGGCCGATTCTAGGCAGTCCGATCGAACTTGTCAAACGTAAAACAAAGTATACGAGTCTTTAATTAGGGTGAATACCCCATAATACGATACCTCTCAGTAATTTCGGCTCCGGCGTCGAGGCTGAACCTTGATAGCAGCCACGGAAGTTCAGCCTCTATGGTGGCTAGCTGAGGTGCGCGGTGGGATCCGGGACGGCGTGGGGGGCGGTGTCGGCGGGACGCTCGAAATTGTCGCTCGTCAGTTTCCAAGCGGTGATCCGATCGAGGCGGAAATTCCGGCTGGTCCCTTTCAGGTGGCAATAGCCGACGAGATAGTCGTGAGCGCTGAGCTTGACGATCTTGTAGGGGTCCACCACCCGCTGAGACTGATGCCCCCGCCCGCCGCTCACGTACGTGATCAGTACGCATCGCTGATCGCGGGTGGCCTGGATGAGATCGTCGTAGAGCTGGGGCGGATAGATATCGGGCTCGATCTCCCGGGGGTCGAAGGTGAGGGCCGGACCGTGGATGTCGATGAGGTCCTTCAGCGTTCCCAACCCATGTTCCTCTATCTTCCCCAGGAAATTCATGAAAATGGTGTGGAGGTCCCGCGCGTCCCGTTCGGCCCGGTGGTAGAAATCGGTGGGGAGGGAGAACCGTGTCCGCAGGATGTCCATCGAGTGTCGTTCATATTCCGGATAGAGTTTGCGGGAAAGCGTGAGCGTATCGATCACAATGTTGTCGGGGAAGCCCAGCTTGAGGTCGTTCATGGCGCTGGAGAAGAAACCGATGTCGAACGAAGCGTTGTGGGCCATCAGGACATCTTCGCCGATGAATTTCAGAAACCCGGGCAGCACCTCATCCTGCGTGGGCGAATGAGCCACCATGCCGTCGGTAATCCCGTGCACTTTTGAAACTTCGGGAGGGATCGGGCGCATCGGGTTGACCAAGGTGGCGAAGGTTTCCACGACCTCCGCTCCCTTGGCGCGGATGGCGCCGACCTCCACGATCCGGTCTCCACGCCACGGGTTCAGCCCCGTCGTTTCGAGATCGAAGAAAGTGAGATTGCGGTTTCGAAGGTCCACCCTCCCTCGTTCTATGAACACCGGCGGTGTTTGTCAAATGTGCGGGAACAGGATAAATATCGCTCGTTCAAATGACGATCCCAACCGTCATATTCTGGGCGATCACTCAGATCACGTATCCCCTGGTCGAGGCCGAGCATTTCGGCGTGGATCTGGACTTGGACGCCTACTATTCCGCCGTCGCCGCGTACGCGAGCATCGGCACCGCCAGGCCCGAGTTCGGCGAAGGCGAGGAAGGCGAGATTTACAAGTACCTCTGGGCGAACTTCCTCAAACCCCACACGATCCTATTCGAGGCCAGCACCTATCCCATGCCGCTGGCCGGGATCGCCTTGAAAGCCAACACGGGGGACCGGTACGGCGAGCCCCCCGCGGCCGTCGGGGACAATCCGAGGGACGACCCCTCCATACGTCCCAAGAGCAGGACGAGCATTGCCGAAATTCTCACCGCCGGATTTGAGGAGCCTTACGCGTTTTCGCTTTTCGCAGGCAACCTCGCCTCGTTCAAGTCGCCGGTTCCGTCCGTGAAGGGAATCGCGTATGCGGGATATCTGTTCACCTTCGGCACGCAGCACATCAAGAGCAACAGTCTGATCGACACCCGTTGGTACGAGTTCGAGGGAAAGCTCAAAGGGGATGACATCAAGATCTATCGCAAATTGAAATGGAGCTACCGGATCGGTGGGCGGGTGTTCCAGGATCCTGAAATCTCAAATTATGTTTACTTCTCGACCCTCCGCGACCGGATCGACTTCACAGGCAAGGGCTGGAGCCTCCTGCGAAACAGTTTCCTGGAGGTCTCCGGTTTCGCCAGCCCCACGGTGTCGACCAAGGTGGAAGACGTGCTGGTTCGCGCCCTGGCGATCGTGGGGAAGAACTTCCCTTTCTACAAAGACAAGCTCACGTTCAGTTTCGGCCTGGGGGTGGTCATCAACACGAGCGCCAAGTACAAGGGCTGCCTCAAGCTCGATACGGGGGCGCTGACGAGTCCTGAGACGCGCGCTCTCATCTCGCAATGCCGTGAGCTCAGGACGGACACGCCCGAGGGACTCTCGGCGCGCGACGACTTCATTTCATCTCACAGCAAGAAATTCGATCTCCAGCTCGCCGTTCGGCCGAACCTGAAATTCTGAATTATGAGCCCGGCGCCTGGCGGGGATCGATCGCGTCTCGAATCGCTTCGCCGACGAGATTGAATGAGAGGACCGTCACCAGAATTCCGAGTCCTGGAAATGTCATGAGCCACCAAGCCACGTGCAGGTAGTCTTTCCCCGATGTGAGGATGTTGCCCCAACTCGGCGTCGGAGGCTGGACTCCCAGTCCCAGGAACGACAGGCCCGCCTCCGTGAGGATCGCGCCGCCCACACCCAGCGTCGCGGAGACGAGGACGTAGCCCAGCACGTTCGGAAGCACGTGCCTGGACATGATCGAGCGCGGCGGAACTCCGATGGCTCTCGCGCTGGTCACGAACTCCAGCTCACGGATGCGCAGGCACTCGCCTCTCACCACGCGTGAAAGCCCCGGCCACGAGGTGATCCCGATGACGGCCATGACTTTGAAAATGCCGGGTTCCAGGAGCGAAATGACCATGAGGATCAGGAAGAACGTCGGGAAGCAGAGCATGATGTCCACGAACCGCATGATGACGGAATCGACCCATCGTCCGACGTACCCCGCCAAAATGCCCAGGGCGGTCCCGATGACAACGGAGATGCTCACCGCCACGAATCCCACGGTCAGGGAGATCCGCGCGCCGAGGAGCATCCGTGACAGGACATCACGCCCGAGGTCGTCCGTCCCCATCCAATGTTTCCAGGAGGGAGGCTGGAGGCGGTCCAGGAGCACCTGCTCCGCGAAATCATACGGCGAGAGGGCCGAGGCGAAGATCGCGACAAAGGCCAGGGCCATTAGCAAGAGGAGGCCCGCCATCCCGGAAGGGTTCCGCCGAAATCTCTGGATGTAGATGTTCAGCATAAACTATTTCGCCAGTCTCACCCGCGGATCGACGACGGCCACGCCGACGTCGGCGAGGAAATTCCCCAGGAGAGTCAGGAAAGCGACAATCGTCCCCAGCCCCATGACCACGGGATAGTCCCGGGCCATCATCGCATCCATGCCGAGCCGGCCAAGACCCGGATACGCGAAGATCGTTTCGAAGATGAACGCGCCGCCGATGAGGTCGGGCAGCATGAGGCCCATGAGCGTCACCATCGGGATCAACGTATTGCGGAACGCGTGACGCCAGAAGACGCGCTGCGAGCTGAGGCCCTTGGCGCGGGCGGAACGCACATAGTCCTGCCGGATGACTTCAAGAAGCATCACGCGGGTGTAGCGGGAGAGAAATGCGAGGCCGGTAAACGCCGCGGTGAGGGACGGCAGGATGAGGTGCTGCGCGGTGTCCCAGATTCTTCCCCCGAAGCCGAGATCCGTGTAGTTCAGCGAGTGCAACCCCGATACCGGGAGCCATCCCAGCAGAATTCCAAAGAACATCATCATAAGGAGGCCGAACCAGAACGTCGGCATCGAGAATCCGATGAATACGAGCACCGCCAGGCCGCGGTCCACGAGCGAGTTCTGCTTGATGGCGGACACCGCTCCGATGGGGATCGCGAGGAGAAAGATAAGAATCATCGTGCACAGGTTCAGGAGCAGGGTGTTGGGAACGCGCTCGACGATCTTGTCGATCACCGGCCGTTCATCTTTGAACGAGGTCCCGAAATCGAGCCGGGCGATCCGCTTCATCCAGCGTCCGTACTGGATGTACCAGGGCTGGTCCAGCCCATAGAGGACTTTCAGCTTGTCTTTGATCTCCGGCGAGGTACGGGCGGACATCTCCGTGGCCAGGTCGATGGGGCCGCCCGGCGCGAGCTGCATCACGCCGAAGGTCATGACCGTAATCCCCCACAGGAGGAAAAGCATGGAAGCCAGTCGTCGGCCGAGGTATCGCGCCATCGCCGGTCCCTTCTACTGCTCGAACACCGGCACGGGGTATTTCCGCTTTTCCGGCGGCACGTGCCACTGGTTGAAGTTCCAGAAGAGGCCGAGCGCCGAGACGGACGGCCCTTCGAACCGTCGGTGAACCACCGGCGTCGCTTCGGGGTAGTACAAGAAAATGTAGACCAGATCGTCGTGGATCAGCCGGTGAATTCGCCGGTAGATTTTCTGTCGTTCGGCCTGCTCAAACGTCACGCGGCCGCGTTCGAGCAGATGATCCACTTCCGGGTTGTTGTAGTCGACAAAATTGTACTTCCCGGGTCCCGTTTGCGAGGAGTGCCAGATCAGGTATTGGTCCGGATCGCGGCCCAGCGACCAGCCCAGAATGACCACATCGAACGCGCGCGGTTCCACGAACTTCTGGATGAAGGAGCTCCACTCGACGATGCGGATGGTCACATCCACGCCGATTTTCTTGAGTTGCAACTGGAGGACTTCCGACGTGAGTTCCCGCACTTTGTTTCCCTGATTCGTCATGAGCGTGAAGCGAAACGGCTTCCCGCCCCGATCCAGAAAACCGTCACCGTCCGAATCGGACCACCCGGCTTCTTGCAGGAGCCGGCGGGCTTCCGCGGGATTGAACGCGATGTCCTCCACCCCCGGATCGAAAGCCCAGCTCAGCGGCGGGAACGGTCCGGTGGCCGGGCTGCCCAGACCAAGCAACACGCCATCGATGATCTCCTTCTTGTTCAGGGCCATCGCAAGCGCAAGGCGGACCCGACGATCCTGGAACAGCGGATTTTTCAGATTAAAACCCATGTAGCTGTAGCTGAAGCTCGGAAAGCGGAACTTCTGGTGGTTTTCGAAGAACACGTCGTACGCCTTGTACTGGTCCGGCCGGAGAACCATCGTATCGATCGATTGTCTCCGAAGCTCGAGGAACTGGACGGCCTGGTCGGGGATGATCCGGTAGATGAAGCGCTGTACGTGAGGCCGTCCCTCGAAGTAGTTCGGGTTGGCTTCAAGGACGATCTTCTCGTCCGTTCTCCATTCGCAAAAGGTGTACGCCCCCGTTCCGATCGGGCAGCGGTTGGCGGGATGGGAATTGAAGTTCTCCACGGTCTTGGGCGGATCGGTCTTCGGTCGGCAACGCGTGGGAGGACAGGCAAAGGTTTTTGCCTCGTAGACATGCTTCGGAATGATCGAAATCATCCAGCTTTCGAGGGCGGGCGCGAACACTTCTTTGTAGCGAACGACAACCGTGTGGGGGGCCGGAGCCGTGACCGATTTCACAAGCTCGTAGTCTGAAGAGTACGGCGTTCGAACCTTCGGATCGACCAGCCGTTCGTAGGTGTAGAGCACATCGTCGGCGGTGAAGGGGGCGCCGTCATGCCATTTCACGCCTTGCCGCAGATGGAAGGTGATGGTTCGCCCACCTTCGGCCACTTCCCACTTCTCCGCGAGCACGCCTTGAATGTCCAAGTTGGGTCCGTACTTCAAGAGTCCGTCGTAAACCATTCCATTGATGTCGCCGGAGGCGCTGTCATTGGAGAGCACCGGATTCAGCATGCTTGCGTCACCGATGGAGGCGTCGACGAACGCATCACCGTCAAATGGGTGCAGCGCACCCTTCACCAACCGCTCGGGCCGCGTGGGACTTCCGGCCGCGGTGCAGGCGAGGATCGAACAGGTGAACAGGGAGATCCGTCCCGCCCGTACGCCCACCTTCACAGGCATGAACCTACAGCCTCACGCCGCGCGGCTCGATCTTGCGGCGCAGCCGCTGCGTCTGGTCTTCCTTCGGGGAGAGCGTCAACGCCTTCTTGTAGAATTCCACTGCGACCGAGAGTTCCCCGAGATTCCAGTGCGTATCGCCAAGGTGCTCGTTGATGACGGGGTCGTCCGGCGTGATCTGGACGGCTTTCTTCAAGAGTTCCAGCGCGCCCTCGAAATCCCCTTTTTGGAAATATACCCAGCCCAGACTGTCCATGAAATAGCCGTCGTTCGGCCGCGCCTCCAACGCCCGGCGGACGAGCGATTCCGCCTCATCCAGATTCCGGCCTTCCTCTGCGTAGCTGTACCCCACCCAATTGAGGGCATTGGGATGACGGGGGTTGCCGGCCAGGATCCGCTTCATCGTCTCGATACTCGCCTCACGCCGTCCGTTCTGCTCCTGCACAATGCCCAGCTCGTAGAGGATGGACTCACTGTCAGGCTCCAGTTCCACCGCCTTCTCCAGGGCCTTCTGGGAGGCGCCGAAATTCCGCTGATCCTGATAGATCAACCCCAATCCTTCGTGAAACCGTGCCTCCTGGGGATGCCCGCGGATCAGACCCTTGAGCCGCCTCTCCGCCCTGTCCCATTGCTTCTGACGCCCCTCGAGGAAGGAGAGCCGGACCATAGCCTCAGGGAATAGTTCCGATTCGGGCCCCACCTTTTCCAGGAATGCGGCGGCCTCACCCGGCTTCTGTATGGCCTCCAAAGCCACGCCCGCGCCGTAGAGGGCGTCGTCCAACCCCGGGGCCAGTTCGAGGCATCGCCTGAAGGCATCGACGGCCGGCGCTCTCTTGTCGTCCTCAAAGAAAACCCATCCCAGAGCCAGGAAAAAATACGGCTCATCCGGATACGCGGAGGCCAGGGTCAGCAGAACAGACTCCGCCTTGGACCATTCGCGCGTTGCCCAGATCCATTTCCAGAGCTTCGACCTCGCCCCTTCATGCGAGGGGGACAGGAGTAGAATCTTCTGAAGCTCCTCCACGGCCTGGGGCCTGCGTTGCGTTTCTTCGTAGAGGCGGTGGCGCTCCCAATGCAGATCGACGGAATCCGGCGCTCTTTCCAGCGCCCGGTTGAGCAAGGCTTCCGCTCCCGCCGCGTCTTTGCGCAGGGCGGCCAGGCGGGCCGCGTAGAAGAGAACGCTGGGATTCTCAGGCTGGGAGGCCAACAATTCCTGCACCTTTTTTTCGGCCTCGTCCAGCCGACCCCCTTCGATGTCGGCGGATGCGATGAGCAGGTCGATCCCCGGGTACGCGGGATCGAGGCCTCGGACCTTCTCGTATTCGCCGATGGCCGCCTCCCAGCGTCCCGTTACGGTGTAGATTTGCGCCAGCATGAGATGGGGCTCGATGTCCTTCGGGGCCAACTCGGAAGTCCGCCGGTACGCTTTCTCTGCCTCGATCAAATCGCCCTGCCGCGCCGCCGCCTGCCCGTATTCGGCCCAGATCGCCGTGGAGTCCGGCTCAAGGCGGAGCGCCTCTTGGTAGTGCCGGAAGGCGGAAGAGGTATCTCCGTTCAAGAGCTCCCGGCGGGCCCGCATGTAGAGATGATAGGAATCGGCTTCGGGGCTCAACTCGACCGGGGCGACATCGGACTTCTGGGGGCGAAGCGTAGCGCAGGCCGTGAGGGCGACAACGCCGAACAGGAGGGGGAGGAGGTTCTCGACTCCGCTTCGCTCCGCTCGAACATTACCCTTCGAGCTTGTCGAGAAGTCCATTCGGTTGGGGGACTCTTATTGTTCGAGGAGCGACATATCCACGCTGGAGGACAGCCTGAAGATGACCCCTTGGAGATCGTCCTCGACCATGTTCAAAGCCTTGAGGGATCCGGGATCCATCTCGTAGTACATGCTGTCCACCCCCACGCCCTTCCCCATCATCAGGCAGGCCACGTCCGCCAGGTGCACCACAGAGACCAACTCAGGGTCACCCTGCACCAGCTTGGGCGTGTGGTGGTAGCGGATGGCAGCCACCAGATCGAGGGGAAATCTCCACTTGCGCGCCACTTCGCTCCCGATTTCAGCGTGGTCGAATCCCAGCAGCCGTTTCTCGGCCTCAAGGAAGGACACCTTTTCCTGCTCCACCATCTCCATCACGCTGTCAAACACCTGCCCAATGTACGTGCTCATGACGAGTTTGCCGATGTCATGGATCAGCCCGGCCGTGAAGGCGACCTCCTTCAAAGGCTTCTTTCCCGTCCGGTCGGCGAGCATCTCGGCAGCAAAGGCCGCGTACACCGAATGTTCCCACATCTGGCCCTTGAGCATCTTGTACCCCTTCAGATCACGCTCGTAGATCTTGTAGAGGGACCCCGCCAGCACGAGGTTGTGCAAGGTGTTGAATCCCAGAAACGCCACTCCCTGCTGAATATTGTTGATTGGCTTGAGCACCCCGTAGTACGGCGAGTTGGCAAGCTTGAGCACCTTCGTGGCCAGCGCCTGATCGGTGGAAACGAGATCGGCGATGTGTTTCGCCGTGCAGTTGGGTTTGGCCATGGTCTCTTTGATCTTCGTCACCACTTGCGGGATGGGAGGAAGATCATCCACCGACCGCACGATCTTCCGTTTGAGCTCGAGCGAAATGGACACTAGACCTCCAGCGGGTCGCCCATCAGATGTTTCACGAGCACTTTGCCTTCGCGGAGACGCACTTGGACGTCACGCTTCCTCCGGCCTCCTACCTCCATGCCTCCGACATTGAGACCCTCCTCGCCGAGTATCTTCTTGGCCATTTCTACGTTCTGCTGGCCGATGGACAGGGCGCTCGCCCCCATGAGGTCGGATCCTCCGATGAGTTTCACGACCAGCTCATGTTTTGAAACACCCTGGTTTTCCATTTCCGCGATCAACAGCCGTACTCCCGTATCGGTAAACTTGGACAAATCCGCGCGATTGTTCGACGTGCACCTGGGGAGCAGCGCGTGAAAGGCCCCTGCCACCATTTTCTGCTTTTCAAGCATGACAACGGTGATTCCCGAGGTGACGTTCGGAATGTCTAAAATCTTATCACCCCCGGCGGCAACCTTCAATTCGCCGATCTTGATCATGAGCGATGGCATCGCGGGAGAGAATAGAAGAACTGGGGGCCAGCGTCAATGAACTCCGACGCTGGGTGCGAAGGCGTATTGCTCCCCCGTTCGGCCCCACGCTATAGTAGGAAGGATGGAAACCAAACGGAGAGAATACATCGAAGCGGACACCATTGTGGGCGATTGGTGGCATCCACTCCCCGACGGCCGGATCCAGTGCGACCTCTGTCCCCGGTATTGCAAGCTGCACGAGGGCCAGCGGGCCTTTTGTTTCGTCCGCCAACGCCGGGCCGATCGAATCGTCCTGACCACGTATGGGAAGAGTTCGGGCTTCTGCATTGATCCGATCGAAAAGAAGCCGCTCGCCCACTTCTATCCCGGCTCCAGTGTCCTCTCCTTCGGCACCGCCGGCTGCAACCTGGGATGCAAGTTCTGCCAGAACTGGGATATCAGCAAGGCGCGGGAGGTGGACCGCCTCTCGGAAGCCGCATCACCTTCGGCCATCGCGGAAGCTGCGGTTCGCGCCGGATGCCGGAGCGTCGCGTACACATACAACGACCCCGTCATTTTCGCCGAGTACGCCATCGATACGGCGCTCGCCTGTCGCGAGCGGGGCGTCCTCAACGTTGCCGTCACGGCGGGCTACATCGCCTCGGAGGCCCGGAAGGATTTCTACAGCGTGATCGACGCGGCCAATGTCGACCTCAAGGCCTTCACCGAGGAGTTCTACCACAAGACCTGCTACGGCCATCTGGAAGAGGTACTCGATACCCTGGCCTACCTCCGAAACGAAACCCAGGTCTGGCTCGAAGTCACCACGCTGCTCATCCCCGGTCAGAACGACTCGGAGGCGGAGGTCGATCAACTTTGCGAGTGGTACCTGCGGACCCTCGGGCCGGACGTGCCGCTGCATTTCACAGCGTTCCATCCGGATCATAAGATGACCGACACGCCCCACACGCCGCCGGCCACGCTCTCCCGCTCGCGGCGCCAAGCCCTGAAGGCGGGGATCCACTACGTCTACACGGGGAACGTCCTCGATGCGGACGGGCAGAGCACCTACTGTCCGTCATGCGGACAGTGTGTCATCGAGCGGGACTGGCACCAGCTCGGCCGGTGGAGCATGGACGAAGGAAAATGCTCGGCGTGCGGCACGGTAATCGCGGGCCGCTTCGGGGCGTTGCCGGAGAATTGGGGTCGACGAAGAACCCCCGTCACATTCCACACCGCCACTCCGGGGCCGCGGGCATGAAGCCTGCGACGACCGTCTCGAACATCTCTCCGGGGTAGCCGAGGGCTTTAGCCCGCGTCTTGCGGTCGAGGATTTACTTCCTCGCAAACAACTTCCCTGCGAATTGCTCCACGAATCCCACCAGCTCCAAACGGAGAAGGATCTCGGACACGCGGGCGGCGCCCAACCCGCACGACTCGATGATCTCATCCACGTGGATCGCTTCGGAGCCGAGTCGCTCCAACACGATTCGATCGAGTGGAGAAAGCGCGGAAAGATCAGGCGGGGGTAATGCGCCGGGCGCCCCTTTCCTGTCCGGAAAAAGCTCCTCAAGGATGTCGTCCACCCCGCTCACCAGCTTCGCGCCCTGTTGGATGAGCGCGTTGGTGCCCTTCGATCCCCGTGAATAGATGCTCCCCGGCACGGCGAAAACCTCCCTCCCCTGATCGAGCGCGCGCTGCGCGGTAATGAGCGAACCGCTCTTCTCCGCCGCTTCCACCACCACGACGCCCCTCACCAATCCGCTGATGATCCGGTTTCGGAGAGGGAAATTCCCCGCATCCGGTTTCGTGCCAAAAGCATATTCGGAAAGGATGGCGCCGCGCTCGGGAATGCTTTTGTACAACCGGACGTTTTCCGCGGGGTAGACCACGTCCATCCCGCATCCCAGCACGGCGAGGGTCCGTCCGCCGGCCTCCATCGCGCTCCGGTGCGCGGCCGCGTCGATTCCGCGAGCCATCCCGCTGACCACCGTCACACCGCGATGCACCAACTCCCCCGCAAGATGTCCGGCCGCCCGCACCCCGTCTCTCGATGCCCCTCGTGAACCGACAATGGCCACGGCGTCGTTCTCTTCCGCTTCGAGTTTCCCTTTCACATAGAGGCAGAGTGGAGGGTCCGGAATTTCAGAAAGGAGCGACGGATAGACACTCGAACCGAGCGGCAACAGATCCACACCGAATCGGGCTGCCTGCTCGACCTCCCGATCCACCGCTTCCCATTCGTGGAACTTTCGCAGCGCCGCCGCCAATTTCGGACCCACGCCATCCAATTGCGTCAGGGCGGACGGCTTGGCTTCAAGAACAGCTTTTGCCGATCCAAACGCTCGAACGAGCATTTTTCCAATGACCGGCCCAACGCCCGATACCCGCCCAAGCCCCAGCGCGTATCGGGCTTCGCTCCCCCCCATCGCTTGCCTCTAATCCGATCTGATCTTGTCGCCCACCTGCACCGGCGAATTGCTTCTCACGATGAGTGCCGTTGACGTCGTGGAACCTACCCGGAGAATTACGATCTCTCCCACCGTGACCGGCGGGATCAGGAGCCCGCCCACTTCCTCCTCCGACCGCACGATCTTGAAAACCTGTCCAGCCTCTGCCCCGCTTCCCGCGCCGAGATCCGTGTAAACGATGTGCCCCTGGCCGAGAAACTGGACGTCCTCCCTCGCCGCCACCACATAGCCCTCGATGCCTTTCCGGCCTTTCTTCACCAGCACCCTTTCGGGCACGGTTTGCATGGGTACGATGAGATCCTCGGTGGCAATGTAGTCGTAAGACACCAGCACGCGCGCGCTGGCGGATTCGGTGGATGTGTCTTCAATCTCGACGGAGCCGAGAACCTCGATCCGATACCCGAGGTCATCCCCCGTGTCGGGATGCTCGATCTCCTCGCCCACCCGCACCACGAGATACTTTTCGCCTTTCTGTACAGTGGGGGATTCCTCAAATTCAAGGTAGATGACATCGCCCTGCCCCATGAGACGCCGACCGTCCATCGTGCCCAGGACGCGCGGCGCCTCTTCGTATTCCTCCTCCGTGATGAATCCGGTGCCCAGCAGCCCCTGGTAGACGATCTCTCTCGGCTTATCGAGGCTCGGGATGACCCGGAGCGCCGGGGGTTCGATCTTTTTGGGAGGGACGAGCTTCATGACGGGCATTTCAGGCGGCGCTTCAGGCGGAGGGACGAAGGGTACGGGGGGCGGCTCGAAAGCGGGGGCCGCGGCAAGCTCCGGCGGAAGATCGGGCACTGCCTCAATCCGGATGGGCGGAATGATCAGCGTCTGCCCGGGATAAATCCAGTGAGGGTTCCCGACCGCGTCGCGATTGGCATCCCAGATATCGTTCCATCTCCAGGGCGAGGAAAAATAGCGGGTTGAGAGGTCCCAGAGGGTGTCCCCGTCCTCTACGGTGTGCGTCTGCTGTTCCCCGGATGTTGCCGAAGCAACAGCGGCCGACTCGGTGGAAGGTTTGGAGGATTCGGTTGGAGGCTCGGTTTGCGCCCCGTTCGATTCGGCCCATGAGGCCGTGCTGATCAGCAGACCCACAACCATACCGGCTCCCCCTTGTGCCATCCGTGGCCAATACATTTAGCGACATCCCCCTTCTATTTCAGTTCCTCCAGTTTCCTCTGTGCTTGGTTCGCCGCGAAGCTGAACGGGTGTTCTTCGATCACCCGTTTGAAGCTCGATCCGGCCTGATCCGTTTCACCCAGGCGAAGGTGGCAGTAACCGATCTTCACGAGCGCATCAGGAACCTTGTTCCCCTTCGGGTACTGCTCGATCACCCGGTTGAACATTTGAAGCGCATCTTGAAACTGGCCGCGCGCGTACTTCACTTCCCCCTGCCAGTACATCGCGTTGTCCGCGTTCTCGTGGGCGGGATAGAGTTCGAGAAATTCCTTGAAACCCCTTTCCGCATCGTCCAGCTTCCCCTTCTGGAATTTCCCGAAGGCATCGTTGTAGAGCGAAATCGGGTCCATCTTCGTGATGGTTTCATTGGTCAGAATCTTCCGCGGTTCAGGGGAAGGCGACGCACTGGAGGCAGGCTTGGGCAGGTCGGTCGTGGACGGTACGATCTTCGTGATTTCGAGCGGTTTCTGTTTGTCTTGCTCCACCGTTTGCAGCCGCTTGTCCACCTCCACCGTACGCTGGCTGACGATTTCGACGCGGGAGTCGAGATTGTCCATGCGCAGGTTCAGATCGACGAAGCTGCGTTGAAGATCCGCTAGTTGGGTCTTGATGTCCTGGGCTTCCTTCTCTTTCAGCCCGCCGGCACAACTTGCCAGCACAAAGGCCAGACCCGTTCCGAGTGTGAACTTGGGAAGTTTCCTCATCGCCTTAGCTGTATATTATCCCGCTCATCCGACTGATTTTCAACCGAAAACCGTGCGCAGCGGGCCATCACCCGCGCTCAACGCGGGGGTGGGCGACGGGATTTGAACCCGCAACCCCCAGTGCCACAGACTGGTGCTCTAACCAAGTTGAGCTACGCCCACCGTATGGATTTCAATGAGGCTACGCCGATGTCCGCCGATTTTCAAATTTTCATGCCGCTGGCTCTCGCCAACCCACATACATCGTACACCTTGATATTGGGGTCAAGGCTTTACTTGACACATTATCTTCCATCTCGCAGGCGTGAGAGGGTGCGAGAAAAGGACCGATCCTTTCTCATCATGGCCTCCGCCGCCACACAGGCACGGGTGACCGCGCTGTCGCTGCCCAGACCGAAATGCGCCTTGATCTCCTCGTGTGGGAAACCCGCCACCCGACAGGCGACATAGATCGACGCGTTTCGAGCCGAATTGAGTCGCCCACGCCGACTGTTCATGAGTACCTCGCGCCGAACCCCCAAGGCCCGCGCCACGGCGTCCGATACCACACCCAAGCTGGGAAACTGAGGGGTTCGTTCCGAACGGGGGTGCCGGTCGGAGGGCCGAATACCCTTCGGGATCCGAACCTCAAACCCCTCCCTCCCCAAGAAGGGGCTGTAGCGCCTTCGCTGGTAAAACTCCTGAAGGCTCTTCTCATTCCCTTCCGCCACAAATTCTTCAAAGGCCCGCAGGCTCGAAAAGCGTAAAAGCACCTCCTCTCCGGCCAGCCAGGATGGTCCCGATCGCATCCGATACAAACGGTGGCTGCTCCAGGCATAGTCCGCCGGGGACCGCACCACGCCCGCCTCAACTGGGTTGAGATGGATGTACCGGACGAGTTGAAGCAGGTACTCCTCCGCCTCCACCAGAATTGCCTTGTACCGCCCGCGGAACAAGGGGCCATTCCTTCCCCGCTTCCGGTTGAAACGCTGCGTGTATACCCCATCCACGTGCCGCATCACCCTCGAAAGATTTCCCCGTGGAGTCCGAAGGAATACATGGTAATGGTTCGACATGAGGCAATAAGCATAGGTCACGACTCCCCACCGCCTGAACGCGTCCTCCAATAGCTCGGTGAATCCCTCCGCGTCCTCATCCGTCACGAACGTCTGCATCCTCCCCAGCCCCCGGTTCATTACGTGGTAGTAGGCACCCGGAAACTCGATCCGCAAAGGCCGCGACACGCCCCGACTCTACCCAGCCCATCGAGTTATGTCAAGTAAAGCCTTGACCCCATAGCCGATGGGGCCACCCCTTCCGGAGGATGGGTGACATCACATTCACAGGTAGATCGATCTCAACAATTCCCAACCGATACCCAGCGTCTTCAAGACACCTGGGATCAGCGGACCTGACCTTGCCCCCGCCGGACAGAAATCGACCAATTTTCCGGAATCGCAACGAACGATGCGCCCATCTCTGATAACCGCTGCCGGGCGAGCTACCGTGCCCAGGTCGGCCAGAGGGTCTTCGGTCAAGATCAGCGCGTCGGCCAGCACGCCCGGTGTGAGCCCCCCCAGGTCATCCCTGCCCAAGGCGCGCGCGCTGCCGCGGGTGGCCGCCTGCAAAACCACACCAGCCGGCAAACCCGCTTTCTGCATTTCCAGCATTTCGCGACCGGCCGAGCCGTGCAAGCCGTAGCAAAAAGAAGTATCCGTACCAAAACCCAGCTCGACGCCCGCTTTCCACAGTTCGTAGAGGTTTTGACGCGCCGTGGCCATGGCCGTTTCAAGGCGGGATTTTTTCAATCCTGGCAGGAAATCTCCCGGGATGTCATTGCCCGGCAGTTTCATCCGGCGGTCGAAATCCAGCAACCTGCCGTAGAAGTGGGGTAGGACTTGTGGCTGGAGTTCGGCCACCAGCCCGCTATTTTCGAGCGCCTCGCCGAACGCCGCAAACACCCAGAGGGTGGGAATGACTATGACCCGGTTGCGCGCGGCCTGTCGAACAATTTCTTCAGGCAACGGCAAGAAAGAGCTGTGCGCGATGACGGGTGCGCCTGCCGTCAGAGCGCGACGATACCCCTCGGGGGAATGGGCATGCACGAAGACCCGCAGGCCCTGCTTCTTGGCCTCATCTACTGCTGCGCTGAAGACGTCCTGATCCATGATCTTGAGGGGGCGTTCGTTGTAGGCAAGCTCCATAGCCGCGATCTTTACCAGGTTGGCGCCGGCGTTCTTGATGCGTCGGACGGTGGTGCGAGCATGGTCCGACGAATCCAGGCCAATAGCCACAACCAGTTCCTCCGCCAGATTAGGGTCCAGCCAATCAAAGGGATATCCTTCCGGCGCGGTCAGGATCGGGCCGGCGACAATGTAGCGTGGCCAATCTTTCCCGGCCTCCACCTCACTTTGCAGCCGGTCGCGAAGAGCGACACTCCCATATAGCGGTCCGCCGAGATCGACCACCGTCGTCTCGCCGTAGCTGAGCGCCACATCGAAATTCATCGGGATCTGGCGCACGTTCTCCCAGCCCACCCCCTCGTCTCCGCTGCACAGGCCGGCTCTCATCATGTGGGTATGCCCATCGACCAGGCCGGGAGTCACGAACAACCTGCCGCCGTCCAGGATACGGGTTGTCGCGTCGGCCTTGAACTCGCCGGCCGGCACAATTCTGCCGTCGCGGATGAGCAGGTCGCCGCGAGAAAACTCGGTCGAGTTGCCGATGAAGATTTGCGCCCCTCTGACCAGAATCGTTTGCCGCGGGTAGGTTGCCGGGGATTCAGCAAGCAGCCAATAGGCCGCCACCAGCAAGGCCGCAGCAGACGAAAAGATCCAGCGCCTCATCGAACGCCGGTCGCCCGACTCACCTTTTTCTGTTCTCTTTCATCGGGCGGACAGCGTGTTTTGCTCAGGATGAGGCCCAAGCCAGTTCACCCCACCCGTCTCGATATCGTAAATCGCGCCGACGACCTTCTGTGGCCTGCCATCAGTCTCCTGAGCGCCGCATCCGGAGAAATTCCAATGCCTTCTCCCGACGACCTCAGCCCTTCCGGGCGCATCCCTCTACGCTTGCGCGGATCCATGTTCCTTGACCTCTTTAGGATCATGTATCACAGACGGCCTGAACCGTGTAGATGCGAATGTAGCCGTTCTACCTCCCATCCTCACCCCATGCCGAGGACGGTATGGGGGACAAGAACGTTTCATGAACGTCGGACTTTACCCCACCCTCTCACCGGATCAAAATAGGATTGCACCCAACCCATTCGACGGCTACGCTTGCCACTGCCATGAAGCACTGGCCGCACGTTCGATGGTCCCATCCCGCCCTGACACTGCTCCTTGTCGCAGCCACCCCCTTCGCCGTCTCCGCTGGCGGTATCCGCGGTAGCGTCACCGATTCGGCGGGCGCGCCGGTACCGGGCGCTCTTGTAACGGCAACCGTCACCGAACGGGCCGAGCACCATACGGTCTATTCCGACGGCGAGGGGCGCTTCGCTCTCCTCCTTCCCACCGTCGGAACGATCCAGATGCGGGCGCGATCTCAAGGATTCACCGACGCCGGCACGGAGCCGGTGAAGCTTTCGAGTCAGCCCATTATCAGACCCTTCGTGCTGAAACCGGTGTCGCCCGCGGATCGCGCCGCCCTCGCGCCGGCCAGCGCATGGTATCGCAACGTCCGATTTCCAACGCCCAAGCTCCAAGCCGAGTTCGCCATCCAATGCGGCATGTGCCATCAGCAGGGAAATCTCTTCACGCGCATCCCGCGGGCGGAGGCGGATTGGACCCGTGTGCTCGACCAGATGGCAGCGATGGGCGGTGTGGTCACGAAGGAACTGCGGAATCAGATTCCGAAAGTCCTGAACAGCACCTACACAAGTCTCCCGCCGGAAAGCGTTCGGTCCCCGGCGATTCCTTCAGGCCCCCTGGCCGGAGTCGAGATCACCGAGTGGGACATCGGAGCAACCACTTCCATGCCCCATGACGCCATCGTGGGATCCGATGGCAGAATCTATTCTGTCGACATGCTGGGGGACAACCTATTTCGGCTAGACCCTGTGACCGGCGAACGGCGGCGATGGTCCATTCCGCCGGAAGGCGCGCCGCCCGGCGGACTCATGGGTACCATCGCTCAACGAGGGTTCGGCGCATTCCGGGCCGCGCCCCGACTCGGGCCTCACAGCCTTCAGGAAGATTCCGCCGGACGGATCTGGATCACGCTCAGTTTCTGGAAGGGCCTGGTCCGTTTCGATCCCAAAACCGAATCGTTCACCCATGTCCACCAGGGGCCAAGCGGCCGGTACCCGCACACTCTCCGCTTCGACCGGGACGGACGTCTATGGTACACGCTGGCCGTGTCGAATCAGGTGGGACTGGTTCTGCCCGGTCGGGACACCGCCAAACTCATCAACCTCCCCACGCGCGATCTCCTCCAGAAGTTCTTCATGCGCACGATCCGGTTCTGGATGAAGATCGGGCAACGTTTCCCCATGAAAGTCACTCCGGTGAATGATCCGGAGCTGATGCCCATTGCCTACGGGTTGGACGTGGCCCCGGATGGTGGGATCTGGTTCAGCCAGTTCAACAATCGCCGAATCGGACGAATCGATCCTGCTACCAAGCGAATCGATACGTTCGATACACCCTTCTACGGTCCGCGGCGCCTGCGCGTCGGAGCGGACGGTATCGTCTGGATCCCCGCATACGTCGACGGCGCACTCGCACGGTTCGATCCCTCCACGAAGAAGTTCAAGGCCTTTCCCCTGCCCTCACCCGGGGATTTCCCCTACGCACTCAACATCTCCACCCGATCCGGAAACATCTGGATCTGCGGAGCGAACAGCGACACCCTCATCCGATTCGAACCGCGAACCGAGGCCTTCACTTCCTATCCTCTTCCCACGCGTGTCACGTTTTGCCGCGACATCGACTTCGACGAGCAAGGAAACGTGTGGACGAGCAATTCAAACCTCCCCGCGTGGCACGTGGAGGGACAGCAACCTAGAATTATCCGCCTCTCCGTTCCCGGAGGCGCCTAACCCCACCCGTGCCAGGAACTGACTCTTCCAACTCCAGGGCGAGCACTTCTCGTTCCGGCGGAGAGATCAGGGTGACAAGCCCACCCGAAACTGCGGATTTCTTTCGTCGTAGTACTTGAAGAAGATGATTTCAGACAGTCTCATGGCACGATCCTTCACTCCCGGATCGGTGGGATAGCCGTCCGCCAGGAAAATGATCGGATCGATGGAGGCCGGATACGCGCTGTCGGCCGGGGCGAATGAAAATCCGGGGACGTCCTCGTTCTGATCGACCAGATCCACGATTTGCTCAAAATAGGTATCGGCGACGCGATTCGCTTCGCGCACCCTTTGAGACATTCCGAAGGATAGGATGGCGCTGAACAGAACAAACCCCTCCAGAGCAAGCGTCAGCCCCATTCGACGCGACCATTCCGCGGAGTCGAAATCGAGCACCGCGTAGGCACCGATAACGGCCACCAACGTAAAAAAGTAGAGGTAGTAACTCACACCGACAATATCGCCCAACGAACGCCCAAACCCGATGACGAGCGCATACGTGAAGGCCATCCCGGCCATCAACAAGGCCAGCGGCCACTCGGCCATCCAGGCTGATCGGGTGAACGCGAGAACCGCTGACAGAACGAGGAAGATCCCCAAGGCTGCGTTGATGACGTAGGGAGCCGAGTCCCGCGTCCAAACAAACCGCTTCCCGAATCGCTGGTATGGCACGATTTGATGGTCCACCGCCGTCGGCAGAAACGTCTCCCCGGCCCATCGCCCCACCGCCGCCGCGGCGCGTCCCACCGCACGCACGGAGTTTTCAAACGCCATGATGTTCTCCACGCCGTCTTTTCGATGCACGTAGAACACCTTCTCGCGGCCGACGCGATGCGGGAGATACACGGCGGTGAAGAGGACCGCCGGGACGAGGAGCGCGGCCCATGACCCTACGGACAACCGAGCAGCACGCCGTCGCGCCACCAGCGCCGTATATCCGGCCATGAGCATCGACAGGGGCACCATCACTTCATAGAACCCGACCGCCAGTGTCATGGCGGCGGCGTATGTCCAACGGTCTCGCCCCCGCCCCAGGCCGGCCGCCATTCGCCTGAGCGGACCCAGCGAGGCGATGAAAAACAAGAAGGACCAGAGGTATCCGCCGATGCAGTTCCACATGACCATCTCGATGAGACCGGGGGCGATCGAAAAGAATAGCGCGAATAGACCGGCAAACCAGGAAGGTCGAAGCCGCCACAAGAACCGGTAGAGAAGAAACACGACGGCCAGATGCAACGCAAGGTTGGCCGCGTTCCAGTAGACGTAGTGGTACTTGAAGAGCCAGTTCTCAACGGCCACCCACGAGAACAAGAGCGGACGAAAAAGCGAATTATCTCCTTTGTAGTAGCGGCGGGATTGCGGGTAGTCATAGTGCCGGAGACCGTCGAGGAGCGAATGCGACCCTTCAAGATCGGCGAAATACCAGATCTGGTCCGTGACGAACATTCGGTGGAGCGAAGGGACGTATACGATGAGGTTGGCCGCCAAGATAAGGACGGGAAAAAGGAACTTCAACGCGGGAGGGGTGTTGGCCGGGCGTACGGGTCTGCCGGCCGCAGAAAGTTCGCTCACTGTGGACGCGGCCTCCCCGCTCGGCCTCTGAGAATCAGAATCCAGGCCATCATCACGACCCAGGAGAGATCCGGGGTCGAGCGGCCGAAAGCTACGCTTGCGCAGCCCCATGTCCATCCGGGATCGTCCTTTGCAAGGGTATCCAGGGACAAGCGGAACGGAAGAATCCCCCCGCCGCATTCGTCTTTGAAATCGGGCGCGGAGAGAAGGTCGTACGATGTCTTCTTCGCCAGGGCCGGAGACACTGTCAGGCGCGTCCCATCCGTTGAGAGGCCCAATGTGAAAGAGGCCTCGGGGTTGAATGTCAGCGGCGGCGCGGCGTCGGGATCCTCGCTGATCGGCACCGCTCTGCTGAAATCGAGATTGAGCTGAGGCTGGGTCGTCATGTGGCCGAGATCGCTGTCCGCAGTCGGATTCAGGAGCTCCGTCCACGCGATGGGACAGCCGTTTTCATCGGGCGCGCCCACGTCGGTAATGTAAATTCCCCGGCATTCATCATCGTATCCCTTCGATCCCGGCTTGGTTGCGCAGGTCCACTGGGTTGCTTCCTTCGACCCAGGGAACGGATCACTGGAACCGGCTCGGCTGCCGGCCCCGCGCAGGTCGTACCTCCCGTCTGCCTCAACAAGCCTTAAGCACGGGTGGTTCTCATCGTCGTTCACGGTGTTGTCCTCGTATCGCTCCGCGCACACTTTGTCATCGGCATGCCAGATAAGAAGACCCTGCCCGGGAAGCTTCTCGTCGAATCCGGTCTTGAGGCGGCATTCGATGAGAAAATACTCCTGGTCAACAATCGGGATCTTGTAGGCGACCGGCTGCCTTTCGATGGGAGGCAGCGTAACGCCGGACAGGCAGCGCGGAAGCGTGATCGGCTCGATGAGGCCCACATACATTTTGCTCCAGGCGGACAGATGTGAAGGACGCTCGGGCGAGCGCCGATCTCCGCCGTATCCTCCGCTGCTCATGAGTTCCCATTCACCGGCGCCGCCGCTGGTGGTGCCGTCGGTTCCGGTGTCGTACAGGTCCGGCAGGCCGAGAGCGTGGCCGAACTCGTGTGCGAATACCCCGACCTCGACCCTCTTTCCCGACGAGCACGACATCGCCGGCTGCATGACATAGTCGTCGATTCGAATGTCCCCCCCCCGGGCAGAGGGATCGTTGGTGTTGTACGGCCGCCCGTCGAACCAGCCGGAGTACTGAAAGTAGTGCGAAAAGACATCCGTCCCGCCGCATTCCCCTCCTCTTCCACCGTGAATGAAAAAGACGGTGTCGACGAAACCGTCGTCGTCCCCCGAGTTGGGAATGCCGTCCGATCCGTCATTGTCGTATTGCGAAAAATCGACCTTCGCGTCCCATCGATCCAGGGTCTGCTTGACCATTTCGGCGGCTCCGCCGGGCAGATCTGGACACAGACCTGTACAGGGCCGGTTTTGATCGTCCTTATGGGGAGTCTGTTCGAAGAAAGCACGTTCCCGTGTGAGATCGAACCAATCCACCACGTCGCCCTGCACCATGAGCCGCCCATACGTGTATTCCAGATAGGCATCACGCAGACTTCCGGTGGGCCAGGATCCGAAAAGCATGGATTCAATGTTGAACTTGTCCCAATCCGGCTTCTCGCCGGCGTAGTACATCAGGAACACGGGAACTCGAATCGTGAATTTCCCCGTCGGCAGTCGCCCGACCCGGCTGGGGGATTTCAGAATTCCTCCCTTGATAACCGATTCCCGCCATCCGTGCAGCGCCCGACCGAATCCCTTGCCACCGGGGCGGCCCTCAAATCTTTTCTTCAAATGAGAAGGGTATTCCCGCGCCACCGAGAAAGCCGGAAGGGAAAGGAAAACCGCCGACGACATGGCCGCCATGAGAAGTCGGGCGAGACGGAGTCCTGTCAAGGCCGTAAACATTGAAGTATTCTATCATGCGATGCCGACTTTCAGCCTCTTCCTGGCCGGATTTCAAATACATGTTCACATGACACTGTGCTCCTCATGGCCGGAGATGAAACAACGATTCAGGCCGTTTCTCTCCCCACCTCGCGGAAAGCGTTTCCCCTCGCATCGCCAGCGATGGATCATCAGCGAAACGCTGCGCACCGTCCCGAATGAAGACCGGAGGGGCCGCGTGATTCTTCCCACTCTCGCGTCAGACGATTCGACAGTGACCGTCCGCCACCCCAACTATCTGGGGGCCTTCGATCTCAAGACCCGCTCCGGCCACGCGTCCGTCAGCCCCACATTTCCTTCGTTCAGTTCCCTCGTGCGGGGGTTTCTCGCCACGGCTCTCCCACTGGACTCCGGCCTGATCCTGCACGCCGCCGCCATTTCGCTGAAGGGATCGGATGGCACGGTCGTATTCGCCGGGGCGTCCGGGAGCGGCAAGACGACCACCGCACGGCACTTTCTCAAGACCCGGACCCGCTATGTGATCCTATCGGATGAACTGGTTGCGGTGCGTTTGAATCCCAAGCCACGAGCATTCGGTACACCCTTCTGGGGAGATCTTCGGTCGTCGATCGATCCGTCAAAGTCGCGCAATAATCTCTCTGCCCCACTCCGGAAGCTCATTTTCCTTGAAAAAGGGAGCCGAGACGAGCGCAGGCCTCTCACTCAAAGGGAGACCGCAGGCCGACTCCTGAAATGCACCCTCCTCCACAGTCGCTCAAAGACCGTTCTCAGCGGCGCCCTTTCCACAGCTCAGGCCATGGCCGGTTCATGCCCGGCGGAATTGCTGACCTGGAAATCGCTCGACTACCTGACGGCGACAGCTGGAAAACTCGTGGAGGAGCGCGCACCCGCCGGGAGGCGAGTCAGGGCTTTTTCGTAAGGAGCTGCTGAAGGAGAAACTCTTCGTCCTTGGGAGCGAGGTCGAATTTGCGAGCGGTTTCGTGAATGATTTCGGTCAGGGGCTTGTTTGGAAATGCGGTTCGCTGTTCGGAGATCCACCGGAGGGCTTTCTCCATGGGATACGCACCGGGTTGCAGGTCCTTCATGTCGGCCCCCTAAAAGGCGGCGCGCAGCGAGCTCTGCGCGGCGAAGACGGGCCTCGCGGCCTCGGGGTCGATGCGATTGAAAAACGCCCCCGCCGCGCCTCCAGGGATAAGGATCGAGCCGACCACGTCCAGAGAAAAGGACCGGGAGAAATCATGACGGATTCCCGCATCGGCTTCCACTCCCACAAAGACTTCACCCAGGGCGTTTCGCGGTTGAAGCACGGACGCCGCGGCAAGAGTGGTCGAAAGCTCCCAGTTCTCCATCCATCCATAATATACGCTCCCCTCGGCCACCGCCAAACCGCTTCGAACGATCGTGAACAGGCCCGCCTTCTCTCCCATGCCCTCGTCCAAGTTGTCGCCCACATCTCTGAGTTCGTTTTCCGTTAGAAGGAGCGTCTGACTCCGGGATTTTCCGGAATAGTGGAAGGCCGTGTTGCGCCCGTTTCGATCGTCGCCGTCATCCGGGCTGAGCAGAAGCGCGCCGACCATCCATCCTGATTCTCCGGCGGAAGCAGGTTGGCGCTGAATTTCTGTTGGCAAAGTCCCACGACTCCGCCCTTGACGTCCCCGCCCGGCCGCCATGTAGGCCTGAACCGCGCCGGCCAGATGAGTCTCGGTTTCTCCCGTGAAGGAGCCTCCGCGGGTTCCGCCCACCTGCGCGGCCAGATCCACTCCCATTTCCCGCCCCTCCATCACGCATCCGATGTTCGTCGTCTCCGTCAGGAGCCATGTAGGGCGTCCAACCCGTTGTCCATCGTACAATGCAATCAGCGCCGGATTCACGTTGAGTGCCTCGCCACCCTTGGAGGCCGATGCGGCGAACAGGAAAACGTCATGGTTGAAGTTGTTCCGGGTGAGGTCGATGCCCTCCGATGTTTGATCGGGGAGCTGGCCCACCAGCGCCTCGCCGGAATAGGATTCCGTCGACGTCCCCAGTCTCGCGGCGCCGACGTAGTAGCTCATGAAGAGGCGCGTGGGGTCGGAAAAATACTGGTATCCCGCGCGCAAATGGGATTTTTCGGAGACGCGCGCCTGGCTGTAAGCTTGGCGGTGCTTAAAGAACAGGACGTCGTTCGCCGCTTCCTTCGGAAGGAATTCCACCCGATTCCGGCTCCAAAGGTTGAGACCGAGTTCACCGTCGTAACGAACCCGCAGCGAATCGCCGATTCCGACTTCAACTCCCGGATCCAGGAACGTGGCAAAGTAGCCCACCGATTGGCCATCCGGCTGATACAAGGCTTTCGATCCGTCGAAATCGCTGTCGCTCTTGATGACGGCCAGGTTTTGGAGGGAACCGCCGAATTCCACGGTCTTGCCTTCCGCGGCCGCGGAAAACGGCGCTCCTGCAAAGATAGCCGCAACGGCTGCCGCCCTCAGACGAGACCTCATTTCCATTCGCCCAGTCCCCTGCCGTTCACGACTTTGCTGCCTTTGAAGAAGTAGCTCCAACCGAGATTCTCCTGGCCTTTGAGGGGCGGACGAATTCGCACCGTGTGCACGGTCCCCGGCTCGTCCGCCGTGGGGAAGTACAGGAGCGTCGTATTCTCGTGGTCGTACACGGCGTATCCATCGGACAACCACACGTAATACCCATCGGGGTAATAAAGTTCATAGGGGATGAAGATTTCCGTGGGAGACGTCGTTTCCTTGCTCTCGAATTTCAGTTCGAACTCACCCTCCGCGTTGACCACGCCCTTGTCCGGGTCGAAATAGTGCAATCCGGAATTGAACCGCATCGAGACGGGCTTCCCGCTCAGGAACGTGGGATGGGGGCGGCTGTAGGCTTCCTGCGATCTCGGATTGAGGCTCGGATCCACCACGGAAAAATCCTCGCTGTTCCAGCCGTCGCCCCGCTCAAACGTATTCTCGGAGGACCAGCACCACTGGATGTGGTTGAGAAGCATCGACTCGAACGCCTCGTAGTAGTTGTCGAGGATTTCCTTCGCTACGGCATAGTCGGATTCCACGGACTTGTTGATGCCGCCGTAGTTGTAGTACGTGCCGAATTCGCCGACGACCACGGGAATGTTTCCAAGCGAATGGGACGCGCGGGAGATCACGCCCTCGATGAGAGGCCGGTAGTCGCGGAACCGCTGTTCCTCCGGCTTGAAATCCCGCGGCGCGGAATTGAAACCGGGCAGAGGGTAAATATCCGGATACCAATGCGGCGCATAAACCACTTGGTTCAGTCCTTCCGGTCGCGTGGGATTGATTGTGAACAACCCTTCGCCGCTCCCGCCGCCAGTCAACATGCCGAGGACCGTTTCCAGTCCCATCGCCGGCTCGATCCAGATCACGGCGTTCGGATCTTCATCCTGAATGGCCTTGCCGACCTTCTCGTAGAAAGGGGTCATGTGAGCCTGTTCGAACCCGAGGTTCAGGCCGATGACGCCGAGCATGTCGACAAATTCGTAACCCCACTTCCGGCGTGTCTCCGGAGACGTATCGGGAGGCAGCAGCCGGGCCCCGGAAAGGAGCTGTGTAAAATCCTCGGCCAGTTTGGCGTCCGAAAAGACCGATTCGAGGAACTTCTTCACGGCGTCGAGGCTGCCCACGTTCATATAGATGGCCCCCGCCGTGAGCACGATGAACGCGCCAATGGGTTCGTTGATGATGTCGTATCCGATTACGTTGGGATAGTCCTTCACCCGCCGGACCACCTCCACCCACGAGCGCGTGTAGGCGTTCTGAAGGTAGTCCTCGATATTCTCGCCGTTCACCATCAAGTTTGGAAAAGCCGCCTTTCCGGCGAGGAGCGCGGCAAAGCTCCGCTGAACATCCACCGAGAGGGCACCGTTCACCCCCCAATTGGTCCACGGCAGCATGTCCGGCGTCTCGTTCACCTCGAAGGGGTATTTGGGAAGCAGGGGAGTGATGAAACCGAGCAGGCCACCGATGTCGAGATCGAAACCGCCGAATTTCTTGATGATCGAATTGGCGGAAGCCACGAAGGCCGGATCGCTCAAGTTGCCCAGCATGCGCGCCGTTCCCCACGCGGGAGAATCCATGTCCTTCTCAGGCAGGATGGCCTTGACGGCCCATCGGGGGGCGCCGTCGCCGCGAGTCGCGTTGTTGTACGGCGGCAGGAAGGCCACCGCCGTGGTGAGGAGGTCGGGGGGAATTCCCGGTGGGAGGAAGAAGGATAGACCCTTCACGAGGTCTTTCGCAGAGTCGATATCATTGTAGTAGGAGATGAGGTGGCGGCTGAAAATATCCTGGTGCATGTCCATCAGCACGTAGATGCGGTACTCGTTGGCCTTCTCCACGATTTTCGCCAGATAGTCGAGGTACCTTTCATCCACGGAATCCGCCGACACGGGCTGGATGCCTTCCCAATTCACGAGAAGGCGGATCGAGTTGAAACCGAGTTTGCGCATGAGCGCGAAATTCTTGTCCGCTTGATCGAGGGGGAAAGGTTTGTCCTCATAGGTCGGCATCTCGCTCAAAGGTTTCGTGCATTTCACGCCTGTCCTCACGAAGCACGGGTCGTCGTTGGACGGAAATTTCGTGCTCCCGCTCAGGTTGACGCCGTGCAGATAAACGTACCGTCCGTTCTCATCTTTGATGTAGTTCAAGTCCGTGTGAACCCGCGGCATCGGCCGGCTCTCGAAGACCGGTTTCTTCGAGCAGGAGAAGGACAGGATGACGATCGCGGCCAGCCAAAGATTCTTCCGAAGCACGGGCGGATTATACGGTGGTTGAGCGATGAGTCAAAGCTTTTCGACCGGTTCCCCCTGGGGATTCGCCCGGGCTCCCCATACGGATCGTGGACGCATCACCTTCCGAAGCCTCGTCCATGCCAACGATCCGCTGATTCTCATCGAACTGAGGACGACAGGCGACGAGTCCGGAGCGGAGCTCTCATTCCGCCCACAACAGGGCATCAGTCCCCGAATCGCCTGGGCGGAGAGGACGGTCGAGCCGTCCAATCTGCCGCCCCCGCCGACGTATTGGAAGCCGGGCGTGGAGGTTTTCCACCTCGAACGCTACTCCACCCATGACCTGGGCGGCGGAATTCGATTGCCGTTCGTCCACGAGCTGGGCAATCTGACGTGGGCCCTTCACAACTGCTGGCGGCAATATCGCTATTCGATGGATGACGATATGCTGCGCGACCGGTTCTTCCCCCTGCTGCGCGGCAGTATCAATCTCTTTTTGCACATGCTCGAAGAAGGCCCGGACGGGAAACTTCACCTGCCACCGACGCATTCACCGGAATTCAATGACCCGGCGATGGTCCCGGATGCAAACTATGCGCTCGGCCTGCTGCGCTGGGGGTTGTGGACGCTTCTGCAAACCACCTCGCTGCTCCGAATCGACGACGAACTTCAACCCCGCTGGGAATCGACGCTGGAACGATTGACCGACTTCCCCCAGGATGAACACGGCTTGATGATCGGCCACGGGCAGCCCTTGGATAAAGGACACCGCCATTTTTCACATCTGATATCGATCTTTCCGCTCCATCTGCTCAGGCCGGATGATCCGCGGGACCGTCCTCTGATCGAACGCTCCTTCCAGCACTGGCTCGACCTGGGCGCGGGGACGCCGAATTTCAATGGCTACAGCTACACCGCCGCCTCATCCATACACAGTTCACTCGGCCACGGGGACGCGGCTCTTGAAATGCTAAGCGCGGCTCTGAAAATGTTCAGCCCGACCACGATGTATGTGGAATCGGCGCCCGTGATCGAAACGCCCCTTAGTGCAGCCGAATCGATTCACGACATGCTCCTCCAAAGCCACAACGGGATACTGCGTGTACTCCCCGCCGTCCCACGCGCCTGGCCGGACGTCGCGTTTCACGATCTGCTCGCCGAGGGCGCCTTCCTCGTCAGCGCAACAAGGAGAGAGGGCCGCACGCGCATGGTGCGGATTCGGAGCCTTGCCGGAGGGATCTGCCGTTTGAAGACCGATCTTCCCCGACCGCTCCACCCCCTTGGACCGCCGGCCCTCTCCATTAGGGAAGAGGACGACGGGATTGTGGAATTGGACCTGAGGAAAGGAGAGGAGATCGTGCTATTCTCGGACCCGGATGTTCCTGAACTCGAGATCCAGCCGGTGGCGCCGCTTCGTTCGGACGACCGCTTCAACCCCTTCGGAGTGAAATAGAAGGGACCGCACTCATGATAGCGGAATGGAAGACACCCTTCTCGAACGGCATCGGGCCGCTGCTGGCGGCCGGGCTCGTCGCCGGAATGGTCTCCTGCTCGGACGGCGAGCGTCGAGCAGGAGACGCTGCTCGTCCGTCCGCGGAAGACCATTCCTGGCGATTCATTAGAGACGACGAGGGACGCGCCCTCATCCTGCACGGAACCAACATCTCCAATTCCAGCAAGGTCGACCGGCACCCCAGGGTGACGCAGGAGGCCGTGATGAGGCTCTCACGGGATTGGGGATTTAATTTTGTCCGGTATTTGATTTTCTGGGCCAAGATCGAACCGGAGGCCGGCGTCTACGATGATCTTTTTCTGGATGAGGTCGGGGAACGTCTGGACTGGTTCGCCGAAGCCGGGATCCAAGTGGTGCTCGATATGCACCAAGACCTCTGGGGGCCCTCTCTCAACCGCTGTTTCCCGGAGGAGATTTACAACGGCGCCCCCTCTTGGGCGACGATCATCGACAGCCGGCCGTACGAATCCCATTGCAGCGTGAACTGGGGCCTGGACTACTTCTCGCCGGATATCTCCCGTGCCTTCGACAATTTCTGGGATTACGAGAAGCATCCCGAGTTGCAGGATCAATACGCCGCCATGTGGGTGCACGTAGTTCAACGGCTCAAGGATCATCCCGCCGTCCTCGGCTATGATCTTATGAACGAACCCTGGCACGGAACGGACTTCGGCCGGGAGAGGGAATTCGACGAAACCAAAATGCATGGATTCATCCAACGGATGATCATGGCCATCCGCGCCGCCGACAATGATTCATGGATCTTCCTCGAACCCCGGGCGGGCATGATCAATCAGGGCCGGGCTTCCTACCTCCCGCCCTTTGTGGATCCGCGATCGGGGCCGCCACACCTCGTCTATTTCCCGCACATGTACCTCGTTTCGGTTGACTCCGGCGCGTATCGCTCCGGTGTTTCAGACTTCGCGGATTGGTTCGACAACCGGCGGGCCGAGGTCGAAATCCTGAGAACTCCCCTGGCCGTGGGCGAGTGGAGTCCCAACGGCAATCCGGTATTCCTGCACGACCTCCTCAAGGGTTTGGATGACATGACGTCCGGTTGGGCCCAGTACCAATACGAAGGCGTCTTCGGGTCCGAAAACGACGGCATGCGCCGCGTGTATCCTCAACGTGTGGCCGGCACTCCCCATTCCTGGTATTACGATCCATCCAGCCGCGAGTTCTCTCTGAGATTCGACGGCGATCGTGATATTTCCGCGCCGACCGTGATCTATGTGCCCGCGAAGGTTCATTTCCCGGAGGGTTGGGAGCTCCGAGTCGACGGCATCGATCCCTCCCGCTATCGGTTCGAATGGGACGAGCCAACCGAGACGCTTTCCCTGCGGTTCCTGGCCGGCGCGCCACGGGAGCGAATCGTGCGGATAGGGCCGAAGGCCGGCGATGTGAAGAATTGAATCCCAAGATCAATGATCATTGATGTTCGCCGTGACAAGATGAGAAAAGGCCCTGCCCTCGGATACGAACCTTCCCACGCGGTCGGAAAAGCGCATGCCACCAAGGTCGATGGAAATTCAATCGCGTGGGCCGAAACGGGGCGAGGGAAACCCCTCCTGTTGATCCATGGGGTGATGGATTCGCATCGTACCTGGCGCCGGCTTGCCCCGCTGCTCGCGAGGCGCTTCCGGGTTCTCATGCCGGATCTTCCCGGACACGGGTATTCCGGCCGTCCCGATGCACCCTACACACTGGCCTGGTACTCCAAAACCCTCAGCGCCTGGATGGAGGCGATTGGAGTCCGCCGCGCCCACGTTTGCGGACACTCCTTTGGAGGCGGAATCGCCCAGTGGATGCTCCTGGAGGACAGGAGGAGAGTGGATCGGCTGGCTTTGGTATCGTCCGGGGGCCTCGGACGAGAAGTCAGTTTCGGATTGCGCGTATCAAGCTTCCCCGGACTCGGTCCGCTATTGACGCCCCTCGTCTTGCGCCTGGGTTTGCCTCTCGCCCAGCGGATCACTCCGGGCGCTTTCGGCCATAACGAGCCTGATGAGATCGAACGACTCGTGAGGATGTGCCGCATTCCAGGCAGCGACCGGGCGTTCAATCGAACCGTCACGGGCGTCATCAACATCCTCGGACAACACGTCCAGTCCTTCTCGCGCGCAGGGGAGATCAAATCGCTCCCGCCCATGGCCTTGTTTTGGGGCGACAAGGACCCGATCTTGCCGATCTCCCACGCCCACGCCGCCTGCCGTCGATTGGAGCATTCCACCCTTTCGGTCTACCCCGGCGTCGGCCACTACCCTCATCTGGATGAACCCAACCGATTGGCGGCGGAACTGGGCACGTTCTTGACGGATCCGAAACGCCGGTGCGCACGCCTGAGGATGGGCGATTTCCGTTGAAACCCGTCCCATTTCCAATAGAATCCGCAACGTGACCACGATTCATTTGGCCTGGGTCGATTGGCTCGTCATTGCCATCTACTTCGCGTTCATCATCGCCATCGGGTTCTACCTCAAGCGATTTACGAAAACGGGGGACGACTTCTTCCTCGCCGGGCGAAAGAACAGCGCATGGGTCGCGGGACTCGCCTTCCTTTCGGCCAACCTCGGCGCGCTCGAAATCCTCGGATGGACCGGCGCCACGGTGAAGTACGGCATGTTCGTGGCCCACTTCTACTGGATCGGCGCGGTCCCCGCGATGCTTTTCCT
Organism: Nitrospirota bacterium; assembly: GCA_016180645.1. Taxonomy (NCBI): domain Bacteria; kingdom Pseudomonadati; phylum Nitrospirota; species Nitrospirota bacterium. The sequence goes on from JACPAV010000032.1 coordinate 31,309, forward strand.
CGGCCTCTATATGATGCCGTTTTACTACAGCAGCAAGATCCACTCGATCCCCGGATACCTCAAACTGAGATTCGACGAGAAAACGCGGGTCCTGAACGCACTGTCCTTCGCCGTGATGACGGTCCTCATGAGCGGGATCAACATGTATCTCATGGCGCTCGTCTTTCAGATTTTCCTCGGATGGAACTTCGACGCCTGTCTGTGGATCTCCGCCATTACCGTGGCCTGTTACATCACGATGGGGGGGCTGCTCTCCGCGATTTTCACCGAGACGATCCAATTCTTCCTCATCTGGTTCGGGCTGTTTCTGGTCGCCATCCTCGGCATCGTGGAAACTCGCGGCGAACTGCTGACCACCGTGCCCGAGGCCATGCGCTCGCTGTGGGCCACCTCCGCCGATCCTTCGATGAATCCCATGGGGGTGACCTGGCTCGGCATCGCCGTCGGCCTTGGATTCGTCCTCTCGTTCGGCTACTGGACGACCGACTTTCTCATCGTCCAGCGGGCTTTTTCCGCGAAGGACCTCCGAACCGCGCAGATGTGCCCCGTGATAGCGTCCTTCTTCAAGATGGCGCTCCCGATGATCGTCGTCGGGGCCGGGCTGGTCGCCTGGAAACTGGGGCAATCGGGACAACTCACGCTCTTGACCAATGCCGCCGGCGATCCCAATTACGACTCCGCCCTGCCCCTGCTCCTTGCGCGATACTATCCGCACGGCCTGATGGGCCTCGGCATCACGGCGCTCATGGCCGGATTCATGGCGGGCCAGGCCGGCAACATCAGCGCCCTTAACACGGTATGGACGTACGACATTTACCGGGCCGTGCTCAATCGCAACGCCTCGGACCAGCATCTCCTGTGGATGGGGCGCGTGGCCACGCTCGTGGGAATCGTGCTCAGCATCGGGGCGGCCTACTGGGCACGACAGTTTCCGACGATCATGGACTACATCCAGGCGATCTTTTCGTGGGTGAACGCTCCGCTCTTCGCCACGATGCTCCTCGGAATGTTCTGGAAGCGGACCACCTCCGCGGGAGCGTTCTACGGATTGCTGGCAGGGATGGGGGCTTCGTTCCTCATGTTTCTCGGTCTCAAGTTCGGCTGGTTCTCGGGCCAATGGCTGACCTTTTCCACGCACGCGAGCGATATGAGCAATAATCTTTGGAGGGCGTTCTGGGCGTGGATCATCTGTTTCACGGCCACCATCGCCATCAGCGCCGTCACGAAACCAAAGCCGGACGCCGAATTGGAAGGGCTCGTGAAGGCCCTGACGAAAACCGTCCGCGTAGGGGAGACGCCGCTTCTTTCCCGGCCCGGATTCTGGGCCGTTATTTCATGCGTGATCCTCGTCGTACTGAACGTGTGGTTCTGGTGAGGCTATGACCGAAGAAAAAGCCATGCTGTCGGTGTGGGCGTGGGTGGGGATCATCCTGCTCGTGTACGGCGCGATCGTAACCGGCTCGGGCGTCTACTATGCAATCGGCTCCCCGGCCCCCACGGTACTGGGTGAACTCAACCCCGCCGCCTGGTGGGGCTGTATCATGCTCATCGCCGGCGCCGCCCTCTGGTTCCTCGGCCGAAGACCGGCCTCCTAAAGACGCACCCTGAAGGGTGCGCCTACCAAGACCTACCCCGATCCGGTAGGCGCAGGCTTCAGCCTGCGTCCGAACACGCGGCCTAGAACGTCAGGCCCAGCATCAGGGAAAGAATCCAGCGGTTGTAATCGCGCTGCGTTCCGGTGTCCCGGTTGACGGTGTAGTTGAAGCCACTATCGAGGTACAACCGGCTGGCGAAGGACTTGTACAGGCCCGTTCCAATCCGGAAGGTTTTTTCGCTGCCCTCTTCCACCGTCGCCACCGATCCCGTCTGCTGATCGGTGCCGCTTTGAGCCGGAGCCGGCGCGGGGGTGCGGTCCCAAGCCTTGTGATGGTACCCCGTGAATACGCTCCATTGGATGTCCGCCGGGAGCAAGACCCCGAGGCTTAGATCCGACCGGAATCCGTTGTAGGCAAACTGGTTGGTTGAATCTTTCACCGGCTCATTCCGATCGTAGCCCAGTTCGATCCGGCTCTGCAGAAGTCCCTGGATGATATCGACCGAGAGAAAGGAAAAGGCGCCGGTGTTCACGATGGTGAGGGCCTGCGCGATGCTGGAGTCCGTTCGGACGTAATGGTCATATCGCCCGGGAATGACGATGCCCAACGCGGCGCGATCCCCCAGAACGCGGCTCACGCCCGCTGAGCCGTTCACTTCGATGTAGGACGGCGCTTTTCGGAAGAGCAGCACCCCCGCCCCCGCATGGGCGTCGAACCGGTAGTTCTCGTTGTCGAAGTAGCGAAGGGCTGAACCGTCGAGCATGGCGAAGGTCATGTCGTATTTGCGAATGTCGCTGTTCTCCCCTTCGAAATGTAGGGTTTGACTCGCCGAAAGATCCGCCGTGAGGCGCGATTCGGGAGTGGGCAGCGTCCACACCGCGCCGTCCAGGGCGAGTTGGGTTCGAGTCCCGCGGAATCCCTCTTCCAAATTCAGCGGACTGAGGATCACGTTCGAGTCCTCCTGCACACCGAGACCGGTGGTCACCTTCCAATTCTTCTCCTCCAGGGCCTTCCGCTTCCGCGCCTGTTGCAAGACAACGAGATGCTCCTCCGCCATCTCCTTCATTCTGGGATCGGTGGCATTGTCCCGAACGGATTGGAATCGCGCGGTCGCTTCGGCGAAGCCTTCCTGTTTGTACGCCACGAGGCCGAGGTAGTAGTCGATTTCGGCGTCGGTTTGCGGATTCATGCCTTTGGCGCGGTTCAGATGTTCCTTCGCATGCTCCATATTGCCGGAGAGATACGCGGACACGCCGGCGTAGTAGTAGACCTGCCGCACATTGGGATCCGCCGAGATCGCGGCATCAAGATGTGAATGAGCCGATGCGTACTGGCCGGAATAGTAATCGGAGAGGCCTTTCGAATACTCGGTCTCGAAGACCTCGTTGAAACCGCCGGGCCCGAGCTGCGAGCGCTGCTCTTTGAGGACCAATTGCTTGCCCACACCTTGAACGACTGCGGGGAGACGATCCGTTTGCGTCGGAGAAGTAACCACCGTGACCGACGATCCACCGGACCGCAAATTCACCATTTTCACGGTGACGGACCACGAGCCCGCGCCACCCGCCACCGTTCCCAGGAACAAGCGATCCGCCGGGAGGCTCTCCACCATTTGGAAGATGCAGGTCGTGTCATTCTTGCAGCCGTAGATGCGGTTCACATAGTCCGGCCCCGCCGCCTGAGTGAATTGGGCCGGCGTGACGTAGTTCACGGGTCCGAGTTGCCCGAGGCCATTCACAAACGATGTGGTGGCGAGGTCCGCCACCGCCTGATCCACTCCCTGCCCGCGGAAGTTCAGGACGGCGATCCGGATGGCGGCCTGAGCCAAGGCGTTGGAAACGCCCGTGAAGAGTGATGAGTAAAGGGTGATGAGAAATAGAATCGCCATCACGCACGCCCGGGGCTTCACATCCCTCATCACACTTCACTCTTTACCTTTTTGAGGATCCATTGGCCCACGGTGTCAAAAGCTTCCGGCCGTCCAATCTCATGAAAAGGCTCGTGCTTGAACTCCGGCCAGGAATTGAGGGTCTTATCCGAGTGCCCGACGTTGGCGAAGAAGGCCTTCGCGGCGTCCACGCTCACAATTCGATCGCTCTCTCCCAGAATCATGAGGAGGGGAAATTTCCAGCCGGCGCCGTCCGCCTGCACCCGATCCATGGCGGCAACCATCTCGGTAAACAGCCGGGTGCTGATCCGCCGGTGGACGAGCGGATCATCCACGTACGCCCTCACCTCCGCCTCGTCCCGCGAAAGGAGCTTCGGATCCAACTCATTGTCCATCGTCAGGTCCGGCATCAGCTTTGAAAGGCCGCGGCCGACGGCCGCTTTCAGGGCCGGAACTTTGACGGCAATCCCCAGCGCCGGCGAGGAGAGAATGACGCCGCGCGGCGAATGCGATCCGGTCTGGAACAAAGACCAGTGGGAGACGATCAACCCTCCCAGGCTGTGGCCCAGCACGAAAAGTGGGATACCCTTGATCCACTTGGGAATGAATTCGAGAAACGCGTTTATGTCTTCTCCGTAAGTTCTAAGTGAATCGACACAACCACGCCTGCCTTCGGTACGGCCATGCCCGCGCAGGTCCATGGCAAAGACCTCGATATTGGATCGGACCATCGCGTGGGCAAACTCTTTGTAGCGGCCGGAGTGCTCCCCCAATCCATGGACCACCACGAGCGCGCAGCACGGTTTTTCGGACCTGAACCTGCGGTAGAAGATCCGCGTCTTGTCCTTGGCGAGGAAATGCTCCGAAAATTCCGTCACGTTGAACTACTGCTCCCGCCAGTACAGGAATTCCATCTCACTCCGGCCTGATTTGGACCGGTTGATCACGGCGGTCACCACCACGGTGGTTTCGCTCCCCTCCGCGCCCACGCGCCCGATCGATGTGACCGAAAAGACATCGCTCTTCACGGTCATGTACTGGGCCGGCAGGGTCCCCTGGAAGATTCCGGTGAATTGGGTGGCGTCGATGCGATCGAATGGCTTCTCCTCCCGCCGTCGGATGATCTCTTCGGCCGCCCGTTCAAACTCCGGCGCAAGGCAGGCCAGAACTTCCCGCTTGACCGTGTTCACGTTCACTTTGGAAAACCGCGGGGGCTGCGGGGCGGCAGGATTCGTCTCCCCCTGTCTCGGTGGGGGCGCCTGCCAGCGCGGATAGACGGTCAGGAACGGGCGCAATTTCTCCAGGTTGCTCCAGCCGATCCCTTCGACAAGCCCCAATTCGGAAACCGTCTCGAACGGCGCGTCCGATCGCAGAATGGGTGGAATCCTCGCGGAATAGTAGTCTTCATCGAAATTGTCCCCCTTTTCGGAGGAGGTCGACCACTCCTTGATCCAACGGTAGGCGTTCTTCACGTCCAATTCGACTTTCACTTCCTTAGCAAGACAGGCCAGCTGCTCCTCGCTCATCTCCTGAGCATTCAGTTTGCTCATTTCGTCCTCCACGAAGGCTTGGACGCGACCCTCTCCCAACGGCAGTTCATTGGCCGGCGGCTGGAGATTCCACGGCTCCCCCAAATAGTCCACATCTTTCTTGCTGACCGTGCTCGGAAGGAGCCCCTCCGCGTCGGCTTTGAGGAGCGCTCCGACGGTATGGACGCCGGAGTGGGCCAGGGCGCGCGCCTTCACGGTGTCGCGGAGGGAGGTTGTGATGAGGTAATGGGATTGTCCCGTTTCCGCGACTTCGACGGACATGATGGTCAGCATCGTAATCAGGACCATGACCATTAGCAAGGCAATCCCGTTCTTGGAGCCTAGGATCGTCCGGAACCGCATCACGATCCCTTCAGCACTTTCACCTGGGCGAGCGGTAGAAACACCTTCGTGGTGTGGACCTGCACTTCGCCCGCCGGGCT